>JANNFH010000177.1:0-15738 GCA_031379565.1 Alphaproteobacteria bacterium | reverse complement strand
GACGTCATCATTGGCGGCGGCGGCGACGACGTTTTGGTCGGCCGCGCCGGCGCAGACACGCTGACGGGCGGAACGGGCCGCGACGTGTTCGCCTTCAACACGACGCTCGGGTCTGGCAATATTGACACGATTGTCGATTTCATCGTCGCTGATGACGTCATGCGACTTGCGAGCGCGGTGTTTGCTGGGATCGGCCCCGTCGGTGGGTTGGCGGCAGGGCGTTTCCACGTCGGCGCTTCCGCCGCCGATTCCAGCGACCGCATCATCTACAATCCCACAACCGGCGCACTTTATTTCGACGCCGACGGCCTTGGTGGGGCCGCGCAAATCCAATTCGCCACGCTCGACGCCGGGCTTGCCCTGACCCGATCGGATTTCCTGGTGTTTTGATCAGGCCGGGCGCGGCAGGCGCAGCATCGCCCGCAGGCCGCCAAGCGGACTGCGGCTGAGGATAATGTCGCCGCCGTGCGCGCGGGCGACATCGCGGGCGATGGCAAGGCCGAGGCCGACACCTTTCTGGTTGCGCGAGCGGGTCTCGTCCAACCGGGAAAACGGGCGAAACGCTTCTTCGTAGAGCTCTTCGGGGATGCCAGGGCCATTGTCATCGACGCTGGCGAATACCGAATCGGTCTCGCCCTTGACCGACACCCGCACCTTGTCGCCGTGGGCGGCGGCGTTATCGACGAGATTGGCGAGGCAGCGTTTCAGCGCGCGGGCGCGCCCCGGCACGGCGACATCGCCGAATTGTTCGACGGCGACATCGGCGCCGCCGCGCGCCGCTTCTTCGCTCAATTCGGCGGCGAGCGCGCCGAGATCAACCTGCGCCGGCGCCTCATCGGCAATCCCTTGCGCGAACGCCAGATATTCTTCCAGCGTTTGCTCCATGTCCTTCAAGTCGCCCTTGGCGTCTTCGATCTCCGGCGATGGCGGCATCAGCGCCAGTTGCAGTTTTAGCCGCGTCAACGGCGTACGCAGATCGTGGCTGACGCCAGCCAGTAATTGCGAACGCTGCTCGATGTGGCGCTTGATCCGCTCGCGCATGCCGAAGAAGGCGAGCGTGGCGCCGCGAACTTCGCGTGCGCCCCGAACGCGAAACGCGCCGCTATCCTCGCCGCGGCCAAATCGCTCCATCGCGTCCGCCAATTTTTCGATCGGCCGCACCTGGTTGCGGATGAACACAATCGACACCACGCCAAGAAACAGCGTGGCGCCGATAATCCAGGCCACAAATAGCGGGCCGGAACGCGCCTGAACCCGGTCACGATACGCCCTGAGCTGTAGGACGCCTTCCGCCGTGGGCACGCGGATCAGCACCTGATTTCCGGCGCAAGTTGAATCATACCAGACGTCACGGCCCAATTCATCGCGCAAGGCACGTGTCAAATAGCGATCCACCACCGAGCCGACGGCGCGGCAGCGCGGCAATTCCAGCGGCGCGCCAGGTTGCAATTCGATGGCGAGACGCAGCGGTCGCTCCGCCAATTGACGCAGATACTCGAAACGCTGTGGGGACGGGTCTCTTTCGTAGAGCTGGATCAACATGGCCGCATCGGCGGCGACACCTTGGCTCATGCGCTTGGAGGTGGCCTGCCAATGATCGTCGAGGAAAACCAAAGTAATGATCAGCTGCAGCAAAGCCGCCGGCGCGACGATGATCAGCAGCGTGCGCCAATAAAGGCCCTTGGGTAGATAATTGCGGAGCCGGAAATGCAGACGGGGCATTAATCTACCGCCAGCCTGTAGCCGATTCCGCGCACGGTCTGCAGAAACACCGGCGCGCGCGGATCGGTCTCGATTTTGCGCCGGAGCCGCGTCACCTGCACGTCGACGGAGCGCTCCAGCCCGGCGCCGGTGCGCTTGGCGAGATCTTCGCGGCTGACGACATCGCCGGGGCGGGCAGCGAGAATGCGCAGCAGCGCCACTTCGGCCTCGGTGAGGCGCAAATTGGCGCCCTCACGCGCCAGCTCCCCGCGGGCGCTGTTAAACGCGAACGGGCCGAATTGCACGATTTCCGGCGCTTCCCCGCGATTGGCGACGGCGCGGCGCAAGATGGCGTTGATGCGCAGCGCCAGTTCCGCGGGCTCGAACGGTTTTGGCACGTAATCGTCGGCGCCGATTTGCAGGCCGCGGATGCGGTCTTCCGGCATCCCGCGCGCGGTGAGCAAGATGATCGGGACGTTGGAAATTTTACGAACGGTCTCGGCCAACGAAAATCCATCCTCGCGCGGCATCATCACGTCGAGGATGAGCAAGTCGAAATCCATCGACGCCATCAATTTGCGTGCGCTGTCAGCGTCGGCGGCGGCCGACACCCGCGCGCCTTCCTTGGCGAGGTAGCGCTTCAGCAATTCGCGGATGCGGTCGTCGTCATCGACAAGCAAAAGGTGCGGCGGCCGGTCCAGGGCGTCGAAGGTCATGGGGGCCGTCCAGGATAAAGCTCCGCCGAGGCCCCGGCATTCGCCTCTCCGAGGGGTGATTTAAGCCCCGCTTCGCCAGATATCGGAGACGAAAAGTGCACGCCAAATCCTACTTCATTGACACTCATGCCGGGAACCGGAGAATGCGCCGCAAAACCAACCCGCTCAAGCGCCTCGTGCTTAGCCGGCGAGATTAGAGAGAATGCCGATGGTCGCCCAGCCCTTCCACGATCGCGATGGCTGGATTTGGTTCAATGGCGAGTTCGTTCCTCATCGCGAGGCCAGGGTTCACGTTCTCACCCACGCGCTGCACTATGCCTCCTCGGTGTTCGAAGGTGAGCGCGCTTATGGCGGAATCATATTCCGCAGCCGCGACCATTCCGAACGGCTGCACAATTCGGCGCGAATTCTCGGCTTTCAAATTCCCTATTCGGTCGAAGATATCGAGCAAGCCAAGCGGGAATTGATCGCCAAGCAAGGGCTCGAGAATTGCTATGTCAGAGCGCTGGCCTGGCGCGGCTCGGACATGATGGGGGTGGCGGCCAAGGACACGCGCATCAATGTCGCGATCGCGGCGTGGGAGTGGGGTGATTATTTCGTCGACAAGATGAAAGGCGTCCGGCTCATGATCGCGCCGTGGCGGCGGCCCGCGCCCGATTGCGCGCCGGCCAATTCGAAAGCGGCCGGGCTCTACATGGTCTGCACGCTCTCGCGCCACGCCGCCAACGATGCCGGCTTTGACGACGCGATGATGATGGATTGGCGCGGCCAGATCGCCGAAGGCACCGGCGCGAATATCTTCTTCAAGCGGGACGGGGCGCTGCACACGCCTACGCCGGATTGCTTCCTCAACGGCCTGACCCGCCAGACAGTCATTGATCTGGCGCGGCGGCGCGGGATCGAAGTGGTCGAACGCGCGATCTTTCCCAACGAACTCGCGACCTTTGACGAGGCGTTCCTTACCGGCAGCGCCGCGGAAATTACGCCGATACGCGAAATCGCCGGCCTCGCGTTCAAGCCCGCGCAAATGTGCGAGCAGATGGTAGGAGATTATTCGGCGCTGGTTCGGCGCAAGAATTCGTCTAGCGCGGCGGAGTTGAGCAGCTAATCAGCGAGCGGGCTACGTAGCCGGTCTGGCCGGCGCGGTTGGAAACTCTGATCCAATCGTCGCCTTGGAAAGGATCGGCGATCAGCATCAAGGCTTCGCCTTCAGGCAGCCTGGTGATCGACGGCGATTGCAGCCGCGCGGCCTCGCGGAAATTGGCGTTGGCTGCGGTCACCGAACAGTTCGGCGCGAAACGGGGCGCGGCGGCGGCGACGCGGGTTGGGCCCAGGCCAACGAGATTTGCGAAGCCTTGCTCGGCGCGGGCGATGCGTTCGATCTCGACGATGCCGAGATGGTGGAAGAACAGTGCAGTCGTGCCCCAGAACGCAAGCGCCAGCAGGATCATCTTACCCGAATCGACCAGCGGCCCCCACCGGCCTTGGGCGAATTCATAGGCGGTCTGTTCGTCGGTCGGAGGGTGGGTGGGGTAGGTGAGCGAGCTGAAGATGATGGCGAAGCCCTTCGGGTAGAAGGTGAGGGCGCTCTTCAGGCCCTCGGCGGCGCGCGAATGGCGTTGCTGGGTCATCGCTGAAACCAGCAAATCGATGGTGAAGATCAAAATCGACTTGGCAATCAGGGGCGCGGCGAAGACCAGCCCGACGAAGACCCAGATGAACGCAACGCCGATCACGAATGGCGCCATCAGGAATTGTACTAACCGATCCATGCGGTTCGCCCCTGGCGCCTCCGTCCGCTCGCGGCGAAACCCTAGCAGAGCGCACGCCCAGTTGAAGACGGTATTTCCACATTCCTGCAGGGTGCTCAGTCCGCGGCGGCCTCCTCTGGCAGCAGGAAATGCCCGTGCAGCGCCGCGATGGGCTGGGTGCGCTCGCTCTGCCAGGCCTCGACGTGCACGTTGGCGATGCGCCGCCCAACCCGGATGACGCGCGCGCGTGCGTAGGTGTCCGTGGATTTTCCAGAGCGCAGATAGTCGATGTTGATGTCGATGGATTTGGGGTAGCGGGTGCTTTTGCCGCTGACCGCCAATTGCATCAGCGCTGTCAATTCCATCAGCGCGCCGATGACCCCGCCGTGCAGCGCGGGCAACAACGGATTGCCGATCAAATGATCGGCAAACGGCAGTACGAGCGTGAGTTCGTCGCCGCGTACTTCGCCGCGGACGCCGAGAAAGCCGGCATAGGGAATGCGGGCGAGCGCTTGCGTGAGGCGGGTCTCGGCGGCGTTCATTTCGGCTTTCGCCCTCCCGCGATCATGAACGTCGCCATAGCGTGGGCGATGGGATTATCGGGATTGTCCTCGAACGCCACCGCGCGCACGAAGGCGACGCTGCGCGTCAGCCTGATGCATTGCGCCTCGGCGCTAATGTCGCGCCCGGGCTCGGCGGGGCGCATGTAATCGATGCGCAGGTCAATGGTCGCCACGGCGGTAGGCGCAGTCATCGCCACGACGGCGGCGATGCCGGAAATCTGATCAAGGAACGTCGTGAGCACACCGCCGGCGATGACGCAGGTGCCTGGATCGCCGACCAGTTCGGCGCGGTAAGGCACGCGCCCGCGCACTCGGGCGCCGTCGATCTCGGTGAGCTCGATACCCAGCGCGCGCGCTTGCGGCGTGAACTGGACCATCGCCTTGGCGCGCTCAAGAACGCCAGCCGCCCCGCCAGAGCCATCGGCGGGCGGTTCGTCGCTGGGGTAAGACGCCATTGGCCCGTGCTAGTTGAGCGAATTTGACATTTGAATCCCGGTTGGGGTCATGCTCGCGCTCAAATGTCAAATTCAAAAGCTCCACTAGATTCAAGAATTATTTAGTGGTCCCTGTGATTCCGACATTTGCTCAGCGAGCTTGGGCGCGCAACACAGGTTGCTTTCGGCGCCGGGAGGGGCTCACTACCGACTTGGATCAAGCGGGAGTTGGGCGATGTGGTCGAGGCGGGGCGGGGAGGGGCGATGGATCGCCCTGACGCTCGCTTGCCTGTCGGCGAGCTGCGGGCGCAGCGAGCCGCCTGCGCCGACAAGCAGTGCGCCCAATGGTGAGTTTTCCGCCGCTGCGCTCGATCTCGATCGGCCCTGCACACTGCTGACGGCGCAAGACGCGGCTAACATCTCCGGCTTGCAATTTTACCGGACCATGGCCGCCAATTTGGTCGAACCACACCATGTCCGCTGCGCCCAGGGCGTCGGCGCCTATGGCTTGCACGGCATAGTCGAACTCGATGTCGCCTTTCCTGCCGAGGGCAGTACTGCCCAGGCGCTATTTGTGGGCGTGTGCCAGCCCACACAGCTGGCAAGTCCGCCGGCGCCGGCCGCTATGGCGCCGGAGGACGACCACCCAGTCGAGGCGCCGGTCGAGGCCGAGGCCAAAGCTGAAGTCGAGGCGCCTTCTCCTCCGGCCATAAGTGGCCGCCATTGTTCGGCGCGGGGCGGGGGGTATGCGCTGCTGCTGCCCGATCGCGTGCTGCTCATGCGGGTGCGCGAAAGCGCAGGCGAAATTGACGCTGCGGCCTCACGTCGGCTCGCCAGCATGGTGAGTGGCCGGGTCGGAAATTGACGCAACGTCATTTTTGTGCCGCTATGGTCCGGCGGGCATTCTGGGAGGCAGTATGAGTGGGACGGCGGTCATTGAGTCGATCGGCAAGCGTGAGCGCTCGAAGGCGGCGAACCGGGAGGCTATTTTAATCGCGGCGCGGCGTGTGTTCGCCCAGCTTGGCTATGAGGCCGCCACGGTGCGCGATGTCATTCGCGGTACCGATTTGGCCTCCGGCACATTCTACAATTACTTCCGCTCCAAGGAAGAAGTGTTCGAGGCGCTAGCCGACGACGGCGCGCTCCGGTTCAAGCCGCTGCTGCGCGCGGCGCGGGAAAACGCCAAGAGCTTCGAGGATTACCTCAACCGCGCGCTCGGCGCGTATTTCCAATTTCTGGTCGATGAAAACCGTTTGGAGGGCCGCCCCGTTGATGAGCGCCGTCCCCACGTCCGTACCGACACACCGGAAATGATGGCTGTGTACGCGGAGGTGCGCCAAGGGTTGGAGGATGCGATCGCGCGGGGGATGGCGCCGCCGGTGGATGCCGACTATCTCGCTTGCGCTTGCATCGGCATGGCCCAGGAAATTGGCGCGGCAATGCTGCGCCGGTCGCCGCCAGAGGTTGAAGAGGCGGCGCAGTTCGCGGCAAGCCTGATCCTGCGTGGGTTGAGCGGCGCCGCGCGCTAAATTGGAGGGCTGAAGCTTGATTTGGTTGCGCAAGGCGCTGGCGCATCTGGCGTTGTCGCGTCCAGACGCTGCCTTGGTAAAGGCGTCGGGCGGGACGCCGCGCACGGTGCGCGGCATGACTTTGGAGCCGCGGCTGCAATTCCTGGAAGCGCGCGCACGCGCCGGGGCAATGCCATGGGCTGAGGTCACCCCAGAAATTCTGCGCCGGCAAACCGAGGGCCTCAGCCGATTGTTTGGCGGCAGGCGCGTTGCCGGCGTGGAGCGCCAGCGCGTGTTCGTGACCGGACGCTCACATTCGGTGCCAGCGCGACTCTATTTGCCAGAGGTGCGCGACAACAGCGCCGCCATGTTGGTGTTTTTTCATTTCGGCGGCGGCGTCGTGGGCTCGCTGGAGAGCTGCGACCGGCTTTGCGCTCTAATCGCCAAACATGCCGGCGCGCCCGTGCTCTCGGTGGAGTATCGCTTGGCGCCGGAGCACAAGTTTCCCGCCGGTCTGGAAGACGCACAAGCAGCTTACGCCTGGGCGCTCAAGAACGCCGCCCGCTACGGCGCGCCAGTCGGCAAGGCGGCGGTGGGCGGTGATTCCATGGGCGCCAATTTCGCGGCTGTTATTGCGCAGCAAGCGCGACAAACCCGCGGCCCACGGCCCGTGCTCCAATTGCTGATTTATCCAGGCTTGGATTTCACAAGCGAAACCGCGTCAATGCGAGAGTTCGCCGATGCGTTCCCGCTGACGGCCGAAACGCTGGACTATTTCATGCGGCATTATCTGCCGGAAGGCGCCGACCCAAGCGACCCGAGATTGTCACCGGGGCGCACCCAGGATCTCACCAATTTGCCGCCGGCGCTGATCTACACGGCGGGCTTCGACCTATTGCTCGATCAAGGCGAGGCCTATGCGGATCGGTTGCAACAAGCGGGCGTGAAGGTGACGCGCGCGCGTTTTGACAGCTTACCGCACGGCTTTATCGCCTTCCCCGCCGCGGCGCCGGCGGCGGAAGCGGCAGTGAAGCGCATCGCTCACGACACCGCCGCGGCGCTGAAGAGCCATGTCTAAGGCCTGTCCTCCGCCAAGGCGCTGATGATGGTGATTTTTTGCCAGATCTTACGACCAAGATTGCCGGTCAGATTCTCGATATCGTTAATCGCGTTGATCACGATGCCATCGCGTGTGTGATTGCCATAAAGCGCGGCAAGTTTGCCGATCAGCGACAACATTTCCGCACAATAATCGAGGTACCGCGTCAGCTCGAACTGGCTCATCGCCCGCGCTGGTGAAGCCTGTGTCTTGAGATGAGGCTGCAGCACGATAGTGGGGTCCTTGGTGAGTTGATGCATGTCAATCACGTGCGCCAGCGCGCGGAACTCGTTCAACGAATCGAGCGCGCGCCGGCGCTTGAACCGCTCTTCCAGGCTCAACAAGAACCACACCGCGCCGCCGAACAGGATGAGCAAATTCACCGCCGCTTCCAAGCCCTGAATCAGGTCCGGCGCGTTGAGCGCCTGACCCTCGACATGGATCAGCGAGCCGGCGCCGATTTGCGCCGCGACGCCGGCGGCCAGCATTAGCAAGATACCGATGCGCAGCGGCCAATAAGGGCGCCCGATTTGGGCGGCCTTGCGCGCGGTGCGCCGACCGATGCTGATGGTCTCGCGGCAGACGTCAGATAAGCCTGAATCTGGAAAGCGCTCCTCGATCCGCGCCAGGAGGCGTTCAAGCGTGACGATGACGCGTTCGGGATCGAGTAGCGCGGTCATGGGTCCTTTTCGCGGCATCGGCTCGTCTCGGCAAGTCCCCCCCGCGTGCCGCGCGCGGAAACCAGCACGACCGGCGGTCGGCTCTCTGCTAGAGATCAGCATGGCCGACGCGGGGAGCAATCGAGAGGCGTTGCCGGCGCGCTTTGCCGATTGGTTCGCCGCGCGTGGCTGGGCGCCGCGCGCCCACCAGTTGGAACTAGTTACGCGCTCGAAGCAGGGGCGTTCCACGCTGCTGATTGCACCGACGGGCGCCGGTAAGACGCTGGCGGGTTTCCTGCCGAGCCTGATAGAGCTGGAACCAATCGCGGCGCTCGGCCCGCGCCGCCCGCATCGCCTGCACACGCTCTACATCTCGCCGCTGAAGGCGCTCGCCACCGATGTGGCGCGCAATCTCGAAACGCCGGTGCGCGAGATGAAGCTCGGCGTTCGGGTCGAAACCCGTACCGGTGATACTCCCGCGCACAAACGCCAACGCCAGCGCGCCCATCCGCCAGACATATTACTGACGACGCCTGAGCAATTGTGCCTCCTGATTGCTTCGGAACATGCGCGCGTGTTCTTTGAGGATTTGCACGCCGTTGTGATCGATGAAATCCACGCGCTCGCGCCCACCAAACGCGGCGATCTGCTTGCGCTCGCGCTCGCGCGCCTACGCCGCTGGGCGCCGGAGCATCGGCGAATAGGTTTGTCGGCGACAGTTGCTGATTCCGAAGCGCTAGCGAAATGGCTGGTCGGTGTTTGCCCCTCTAGCACAAGGGGAAACAGGCAAGACAGCGTCATCCTCACCGCTCCGCCTGGTGCGCCGCCCATTATCGATGTGCTGGATTCGAACGCGCGCATTCCATGGGCAGGGCACACGGCGCGACACGCGATCCCTGAGGTGTACGCGGCCATCGAGCGCTCCAACCTTGCGTTGGTGTTTGTGAACACGCGTGCGCAGGCGGAGATGACGTTTCAGGAGCTTTGGCGCGCCAACGACGAGAACTTGCCGATCGCGCTGCATCACGGTTCGCTCGACGTTGGCCAGCGGCGAAAAGTGGAGGCGGCGATGGCGCGCGGGGAATTGCGCGCCGTGGTGTGCACGTCCACGCTCGATCTCGGCATCGATTGGGGCGATGTCGATCTGGTTATCCAAATCGGCGCACCGAAAGGGTGTGCGCGGCTGGTGCAGCGCATCGGCCGCGCCAATCACCGGCTCGACGAGCCATCGCGGGCGCTGCTCGCGCCGAGCAATCGGTTTGAGGTGTTTGAATGCCGCGCCGCGCAGGAAGCGGTGGGTGAAGGCGCGCTCGACGGCGCCGATCCGCGCATTGGCGCGCTGGATTGCTTGGCCCAGCACATCATGGGCTGCTGCTGCGGTGAGCCAACCGACGCGGATGAGCTCTACGAGGAAGTGATCTCGACCGCGCCCTTTGCCGAGCTCACGCGTGAGACGTTTGATCGCGCCATCGATCTCGTCGCTACTGGTGGATACGCGCTCCGCGTCTACGATCGCTATCGGCGTATCGTGCAGGATCTGGAAACCGGTAAATGGCGCGCGCGCAACGCGGGCGTAGCCCAAGCGCATCGCATGAATGTCGGCGCGATCATCGAAGCGGACATGCTCAACGTGCGCCTCGTCAGCCGCATGGGCGCGCGGCCGCGTCCGGGCACGGCGAAGAGCGATGGGCCACAGCCGGTCATGCCAGGGCGCAGGCTTGGCCAGATCGAGGAATATTTCATCGAAGGGCTTTCGCCTGGCGACACCTTTATCTTTGCGGGCGAGATGCTGCGTTTCATCGCGTTGCGCGAAGAGGATGCGCTCTGCGTGCGCGCGAGCGGAGAGGAGAACCCGCGCATCCCTTCCTATGCCGGCGGCAAGTTTCCGCTTTCGACGTTCCTGGCCGAGCGCGTGCGGCGCATGATCCACGATCCCGCGCATCAGGAAACGCTCAGCCCCCAAGTGCGCGATTGGCTGGCGATCCAGAAGCAGCGCTCCATCATCCCGAAGCCCGACGAAATGCTGATCGAGACGTTTCCGCGTGGGCAGAAGCATTATCTGGTGGCCTATCCGTTCGAGGGCAGGCTGGCGCATCAGACGCTGGGCATGCTGATCACGCGGCGGCTGGAACGCGCCGGCAAACATCCGCTTGGATTCCTGGCCAGCGAATATGCGATGTGCGTTTGGGGCCTTGAGGAGATGGGATCGGTCAACATGGCTGAACTGTTTGATGAGGACATGCTGGGTGACGATCTCGAAAGCTGGCTCGCCGAAAGTTCGTTGATGAAGCGCACGTTTCGAAACTGCGCATTGATCGCCGGCATGATTGAACGCCGCGCGCCAGGGCAGACGGAGAAGACGGGGCGGCAAGTCACGTTCTCGGCCGATCTCATTTACGACGTGCTCAGGCAGTACGAGCCTGAGCATCTACTGATGCAAGCCGCCTTCGCTGACGCGGGCGAAGGCTTTCTCGATTTGCGCCGCCTCGGCGCGCTGCTCCGGCGCGTGAAGGGACGTATCGCCCACATCGATTTGCCGCATGTTTCACCGTTCGCCGCTCCGGTGATGCTGGAAATGGGCCGCGTGCGCATCGAAGGCGCGGCGGAGGAAGCGATTCTGGCGGACGCGGCGCGGCTGATTGAGGAGGCGATGGGATAATTGCGGCAGACACCAAATTGTTTAGATTGCTTGCATGCTGAGTGTCGATTGGTGTGGAATAAGCATTGAGATTGGCTGGGAAGCGATCCTCCTCATCGTTCTCGCGGTCCTCTTGCCCTGCGCTGCAATAGCATGGGTGGCGGCCAAGGTGTTCGCCAGCTGAGACCGGATACTCGCCGCTCCAACCTGTAATCGTTGCAAAAAAGCAGACGTTCGCGCATTACGCGATACGGCGGTGCGCACGGACGGACTGGCGGTGAAACGAATCGCAGCTAAGGTTGCGCGCCATGCCGTTGCTCGACCGCCGCAATGAAGAGCGCGCTGCCAACGTCCGGCGCGCCCCGCGCCGCCCGGCGCGCGCGCTGCCGCCGATCGCCATTGTGGAAAAGTGCGTCGAAGCCAGGCTTGGCGGGCAGATCGTGGTAGCGCTGCCGGAGGGCGCGCTGTGGATCGAAAGCGCGCGGGCGCTGGTCGTTTCCGATTTGCATTTGGAGAAGGGGTCGTCGTTCGCGCGCGATGGGCAGATGCTGCCGCCGTATGACACGCACGCGACCTTGGCGCGGGTCGCGGTGTTGATGCAGCGGCTGGCGCCGGAGATTGTCGTCTCGCTCGGCGACAGCTTTCACGATGGCGGCGGCCCCGCGCGCATGGGCGCGCATGATCGGGCGCTGCTGCGATCCTTGGTCAGCCGCGCCGATTGGATCTGGATCGAAGGCAATCACGACAGCAAGAGCGCCGAAACCATTGGCGGCGTCGCGCGCGAGAGCTTGATGATCGGCGCGCTGACCCTACGCCACGAACCGAAAGTGGCGACTGCGCCCGGCGAGATCGCCGGGCATTTGCATCCGTGCGCGCGTGTGTCAGGGCGGGGGCGCAGCGTGCGGCGGCGCTGCTTTGCCTATGGCGGCGATCGTCTGGTGATGCCGGCGTTCGGCGCTTTCACTGGCGGGCTCAACATTTGCGCCGACGCGTTCGCGCCGCTGTTCCCCGATGGCGCGATGGCGTTGGTGCTCGGCAAGGACCGCATCCATCCCGCGCCCTGGGAGCGGCTGGTTGGAGATTGAGAACCCCCTCCCACTTGAGGGGAGGGGGCAGGGGGAGGGGTGAGCGCTACGCTGGTTGTTCATACGCCTCGCCGATGCTTGCCAATGAAAGCGCTTTGCGAGCCTGAAGGCTCGCGGTCCAATTCACGAGCGTCGCGCTAAAACCTGCGCAGCACCGCCGCCAGCGGAAGCAATAGGCAGATGATCATCATGCCCCCCGTCAGCACTTGGCGCAGCAGTGGGTACCAGGCCGGCGCGCCGACGCTGGCGCTGCGATGGTCCCAGAGATATTGCGCGGCGAACAGGCCCGCGAACATGGAAGCTGCCACCAAAGCGGTCGGGACGATGACCACGAACAGGGCCAGCAGCCAACCGCCAAGCGCCGGCAGCGCGCTGAACGCGAGCCGCCGCGGATCGGGGCTGTCGGGCGCGCGCGCCAGTTCGATGCCGCAGCGCAAGCCGCCGAGAAACGAGAGCAGGATCGCGGCATAGATGGCGAACGACAACGCGCCCAGCCGTGCGGTTTCGTGATGCTGCGAGAACGACACCAGCGCCGAAATCGCCAGCGGCGCGAGCCCCAGAAAACCAAGGCGCACGGCCGCGCGCGGCAGCAGAAAAGGCGAGAGCGCCATCAGCCAGCTTTCAGAAAATCGGGTTGGCGTATTGTTTGGCGCGCGTTCTGGCGCAAGACCGGCCTCCACTTTTGCTGATGCGCGCTATTGGTTGCGCCGGAACAGGAACGCCGCCAGCCAGCCTGCGCCGAGCGCCATCACCACCGCGAGAATGCCGTAGAGAAACGAGAGATTGGTGGCGAGATCATGGATGCTGCGCTCGACTCCCACGCGCGCCACCGGAATCGGAATCCGCCGCGAAGAAATCAGCCGCCCGTCGCGAAACAAATAAGTGTCGGCGTGATAATCGGCGATCGGCGCATTAGCGGGCAATTGCACCCGCGCGCGAAAAAGCCCGCCAGAATATAGGGTCAGGCCAGCGCGCCGGTTCTCCAGATAAAGCCCCTGCGCCGTGCGCAAACGCACCAAAGCGGCGCGATACTCAGAAGGATCAGCGCCCGGGGGCACCGCGCTCTCGAGCCGCGCCGAGGCGGCCGGATCAAGCTGCAGCGACCAGATCGCTTGCGGGCTGGCGATCTGGCGCAGCGAACGATTGCTGATCGCCGCGAAGAACGAAGGCGCCTCGCTGAAGCGCACTGGCGCACCATTGATCCAGAGCCCGAACACGCGCCGCTTGCGCATCACCATCGCCGGTTGGTTCGGCCCGCGCACGACAACGACGATATCGCCGCGCCCGCGTCGGTCTGGGTTGACGCCCCAGACGTCGATGATCGAGCCGCGATAGGCGGAGCTCACCGAAATACGCTCCTCGGCGACCGCCGCGGGAAGCTCTGACGCGACATCGCCTGGTTGCTGCGCACGCACCGGCGCGGCGAGCAACACCATCGCTGCGCAGAGCAAAAGCACCCGCATCAGCTCACGCTGCCCAAAGTGAACAATTCGCGTGGTGCGATGACGAGTTCCCAGAGGAAGCGCATGCTCCAAAGCGCCAGGATCGCGCCCAACAACGCGCGGAGGTGCTCGCCACGCAAGCGGGCGCCGATGCGGGCGCCAAACTGCGCGCCGACGACGCCACCCAGCATGAGCAGGCCAGCCAGAACGAGGTCTACCGTGTGGGTCATCGTCGATTGCAGCACGACGATGAATGCCGTCACGATCAGAATTTGAAACAGCGAAGTGCCGATCACGACATTGGTGGGCATCCGCAACAGATATATCATCGCCGGCGCCAGGATGAAGCCGCCGCCCACGCCCATGATCGCGGCGAGCCCGCCGACGAGGAAGCCAAGCAGCAGCGGCGGGATCGCGCTGATATACAGCCCCGAGCGCGGAAAGCGGAGCCGCAGCGGCAAGTGTTGTGACACGCTGCGCGCGGAGTGGGAGAAGATCGCGCGCCCGGGATTGGGGCGCCCCCGCATGACTGCTATGCTTTCCATCAGCATCAACGCGCCGATCAGCGCGAGCAGAACGACGTAACAGAGCGAAATGATCAGATCGAGCTGTCCAATCGCCAAGAGGCGATGAAATAAGGTAACGCCGGAGGCGCTGCCGGCGACGCCGCCGATCGACAACAGCAACCCCATACGCCAATCGACGCTCTTGCGCCGCGCCAAGCTCAGCATCCCAGAGAAAGACGTGGCCGCGATCTGGCTGGCGCCTGTCGCTACCGCGACCGGTGCTGGCACGCCAAGGAAGATCAGAGCGGGCGTCATGATGAAGCCGCCGCCGACGCCCACCAGCCCGGACACGAATCCGACCAGGCCGCTGACCAACAGGACAACGAGCACGTTCACCGGCATTTCGGCGATCGGCAAGTAGATCATCAAGGATGCTCTGGTCCAGGCGCGAACGCGCTTGCGCCCGGGGGCTTTATGGGCGCCGCCGGGGCGAAGAGCAACCGATCCGCGACCAAAGCGAAATCACGACGCAGTGCGTGACGCAACGCCAAGCGCTCCTTGCCCCCTCCCTGGTAAGGGGGAGGGGGTCGCTGTTGAGAATTGGATTTTAAGCGCGCGGGCGCGCCGGTGGCTGGGGCGTCGCCCACGTCCGCGCGCCGAACTCGCCGTTGGCTTGGGCGCTGGCCGCGCGAGGCCGGAAAGCCTCTGCCCGCGCCCGCGCTTGCTCGACCTGGATCGGCTGCAATTGCGGATCGAGTGTCTGCGCGCGCGCGGCGGCGTCCTCGTCGCCTTGGCGCGCCGCCACCAGGAACCAGAACATCGCCTCCGCCGCACTGGCGCCGACGCCGCGTCCCTGCTGATACAGGACGCCCAGATTGTATTGGCTGTCAGCGACACCCAATTCCGCCGCTTGGCGGAACCAGCGGAACGCCGCGGCTTCGTCGAGCGGTGCGCCTTCGCCGCGTGCGAAATAAACGCCGAGATCGTGCATGGCGCGACGATTGCCAGCTGCAGCTGCTCGTTCGGTCCATTGCCGCGCTTGGGTCAGGTCGGCCGGTACGCCTTCGCCGCGCTCGTAGAGCTTGGCTAGGCGATACTGCGCCATGGCGAGGCCGCGATTGGCGGCTTGGCGCAGCAAAGCTGCGCCCTCTTCGCGTCGGCCCGCTGAAATCTGCTGCAGCGCCAGTTCGTATTGGGCGACAATGTTACCCGATTGGGCGGCTTGTTCGAGCGAAACCGAGCGCGGCGCCAGCGGGCCGGCCACGACGGGCTCACGCGCGCCAGCCGGCGTTGTGGAGGCAGGCAGCCCCGTTTCCGGGGCCCCGGCCTCGGCGCCAGGGGCAGCATCGGTAAACGGCTCTTCTACTGGCGTCCCGAAGGGTGTGTTCGGATCATAGGCGGGGGTTGCGGGCGCAGTTTGCGTAGGCGCGGCGGCGGGTTCGGCCGGCGCCGCTGAGGGCGCGTTGTTTTCACGCGCGCTCAAATACCAAGCGCCGCCGGCGACCAGCAACGCCAACGCGCTGGCCGCGCCCCAGAACACGATCCGGCTAGATCCGCGCAACGAAGCGATCGGCGTCGCCTCCGGCGCGCGGTCGGCCTTTGCCGGCGCCTTCTTTCCGGCTTTCAGCGCCACTTG
>JANNFH010000167.1:0-4606 GCA_031379565.1 Alphaproteobacteria bacterium | reverse complement strand
GCGGCGGCGGCGCTGCGCGAACAATATGTCGATCCCCAAGCGGCCAACGTTTTGGCGGACTATCTGCTCGCGCGGCTCGTCGCCGGCGTCTATTCCACAAATTCCGCGAGCGTGCTCGCGGCGCGTGTCACCGCCGATCTGCGCGCGCAAACGCACGATCTGCATCTCGAACTCACCTACGAGCCGCCCACCCCGACGCAAGATGATCCCAGCGCCATCACTGAGGATTACGATCATCCCCGCACGACAGGTCTCGGCGTGCAAACGGTCGCGCGCCTGCAGGGCAATATCGGCCTGTTGCGGGTCACGCATTTTCCAAGCCCGCCGCTGCCGCGTGTGGCGCCGTTTTACGCCGCCGCGATGGAATTGCTGCAATACACCTCCGCGCTCATTCTCGATCTCACTGTCAATCATGGCGGCGGCACCGATACGTACGGTTATTTCCTCAGCTATTTCCTCGACGGTGAAATCGAACTCAGCCGAATGGTGTGGCGCAACCAGCCGCTTGAAATCATCAAAACCGTGCCCGATGCGCTGGGGCCGCATTATGGTGAGGCGCGGCCGATGTTCGTCGCCATTTCAGACAACACATTCTCCGCTGGCGAAGCGATCGCGGCGCAATTGAAAAATCGCCATCGCGCCACGCTTGTCGGCGCCCGCACGCGCGGCGGCGCACATGCCGGCGATTTCGTCGATCTACCGGCGCACTTTCGCCTATTCGTTGTCATGGGCCGGGGCGAGGGCCCCGATTGGGAAGGCGTTGGCGTTGTCCCAGACGTCGAGGCTGATCCCGCTCGGGCCGTCGCCACCGCCCATCGCCTGGCGCACGAACAACTGAGCTTGGCGGAGACCAATCCGATGCGGGCGCAAATTCTGCGTAATGTCGCTGCGGGCAGCATCGAAAACCTATCGAGCTTTCCTTCAAGCTTCTCGCTGGGTGCGGCGTCCCGTTGAGGCCTCCGCTCTCGCTTCCTGGAAGCCCAGCGGCTAAGAGACCGCGCTGAGCCGCCAGAGAAGTCCGAGACGTGCCCGAAAGCATCGAATTCAGCGTAGTCGTGCCGGTGCGCGATGAGGCCGGCAACGCCGCCGCCCTGGCGCGCGAGATCGCCGCCGCGCTCGACGGGCGCTCCTACGAGATGATCTTCGTCGATGATTCGAGCCGCGACGACACGCGCGGCGAATTGGCCGCGCTTAAGCGCGAATTGCCCCAGTTGCGCCTGCTCGGCCACCGCGCCAATTGCGGGCAGAGCCGGGCGGTCCGCACCGGTGTGATCGCTGCCCGCGCGCCAATTATCGGCACCTTGGACGGCGACGGCCAGAATGACCCGGCCGATCTGCCGCGGCTGCTGGCGCGGCTCAACCGAGCCGATGCGCCGGCCAATTTGGGCATGGTTGGCGGCAGGCGGGCCAAGCGACAGGACAATTGGGGCAAGCGGGTCGCTTCGCGGGTCGCCAATATTGTACGCAAGAGCCTGCTCAAGGACGGCGCAGACGACAGCGGCTCTGGGGTTAAGGTGTTCACCCGAGAGGCTTTTTTACGGCTCCCGTATTTTGATCACATGCACCGCTATATGCCCGCCTTGATGTTGCGCGAAGGCTATGCGGTCGAGTTTTTGGATGTTAACCATCGACCAAGAGGCGCGGGTCGGTCGAAATACACCAATCTGGGCCGCTTGGCCGCGAACATGACAGATTTGTTCGGGGTAATGTGGCTCAGGAGCCGGGCGCGGCTTCCCGGGGGAGCAGACGAGCTATGAGCAGACAGCCAGGCGCTACGGCAGACTACCAGGCGCTGCGAAGTGTCGAACGTTATGGGCGGCGTCGACGCGGCCCCAGCATTCAGGAGAATCCAATGGGGGCCATTTTCAACGTCTTTCCGCTGATCCTAATCCCGGTGTTGATCTACAACATCTGGGCTTTTGGCTCGACCGCGGCCGGCACCAGCGGCGCTGATGTCCGCGCTCATCTTACCGACCGCATGTTCGGCGTGCCGATGGCCTCGCAGGAAGCCTCGCTCGCGGGGGCCATGCAGACGGTGGAATGGGTGGTCTCGTTCGGCGATTTGATGATGCTGATCGCGCTGCTGCTTTTGTTCGTCGAGTTGTTGAAATCCACCTCGACCGGCACGACCGCGATCTTCAACCACGCCCTCTCCATGCTGGTGTTCATCATCTGCCTGGTGGAATTCCTGCTGCACCCGGCCTTCGCCACCAGCGTCTTCTTCATGATCATGTTCATGTCGCTGCTGGATGTGCTGGCAGGGGTTGTCGTGACCATCGTTTCGGCACGCCGCGACGTGGAATTCGCCGGGCAGGGTTAGGGTTATTGCTCCCCCGTTTTCGGGGGAGCAAAGCCTTCACATGCACCAGAGCCCCAAAGCTAACGCTATGGTAAAGTCGAGCCAGCGCTCGAATCGGGGGTAAAGTGCGGTGATCATGGCCGTCCGGCCTTGCAGATTTGGCGCCGGGTTGGGGTCTGGGTGAATTGGGCTGGGGCGAATTGGGGTGGAGGCGCCATGTCGCTGTTTTTCGATGAAGCTTGGTTTGACGGGCGCCTCGCCGACCGGGGCCTGGACCGCACCGCATTAGCGGCCTCCGCTGGGCTCAGCCGGGAAGATCTTCACCAGATTATCTGCAACCAACGTGAGGCAAGCCAGGCTGAACTCACCGCTTTCGCGGCGCTGCTCGGCGCGGATATGATCGAGATATCGCTTCGCAGCGGCATTGCGCTGCGCGGCCCCGCGCCGGAAGGCGAAGATTCCGCCGCCCGCCTCGACGACCTCGACGCCCGGCTCGACCGCATTGACCGCTGGCTGGACGAATTGACCGGGCGCGAAACGCCAGGGCGCGATGACAGCTCCCCCAGCCTCACCCGCGCATCCAAGCGCGCTTAGCGCTACGGGCGGTTGGTTAAGCCCGGAGATTTACCATGCGGCCGCGGCGCACCGGCTGCGCCGGCGTGGGGTAGCCCCGCGCGAATTCCGTCTCCGCCGGCGCGATCTGGCTCACCAAGCTTGCGGCGAACAGCGGGTCGAAGCGGCGGCGCGGGGCGCGGCGATCGGCGGCGCGTCGATCCGCGCCGCTACGGTCCTCGCCGCTCGCTTGGTAAGCGGCGGCGCCGGAAAGCCAGTCGGTGGCGCGGCGGCCCGTATCCATAGCAGCGGCGCTGCAATTCGCTTGCCAAACGCAATTTAACCACGACGATTTCGGCGCGGAGAAGCGCAGATGAAATTTACCGATTATGCCGAGCACGATGGGATTGGCCTCGCGGCTTTGGTGCGCAAGGGCGAAGTCTCGCCCGCCGAATTGCTCGAAACCGCGGTGGGCCAAATCGAGCGCCATAATGGCGTGCTGAACGCCGTGGTCCACAAAGCCTACGACGAAGCCCGAAAAACCGCTGCGAGCGCTTTGCCGGACGGCCCGTTCAAGGGCGTGCCGTTTCTGATCAAGGATTTTGGCCTGCGCGTGCAGGGCTGGCCGCGCACGTCCGGCAGCCGCTTCGCCGAAATCGCCGCCGATGGCGAAGATAGTGAATTGGTTATGCGCTACCGCGCCGCGGGCGTTGTGCTCGCCGGCAAAACCAACACCCCGGAATTCGGCATCCCTGGCGTCACCACTTCGGCGCGCTTGGGGCCATGCCGCAATCCGTGGAACCCTGAGCACATTTCTGGCGGCTCCTCCGGCGGCGCAGCGTCCGCTGTCGCCTCCGGCATGGTCCCGCTCGCCCATGCGAGCGACGGGCTGGGCTCGATCCGGATTCCGGCGGCGTGCTGCGGGCTGGTCGGCTTGAAAACGACCCGCGACCGCAACCCCAACGGCGTCCACGATGCCGATCGCGCCATTGGCTTCTCGGTCGATCACGTGGTCTCGCGCACAGTGCGCGATAGCGCCGCGATGCTGGACGCCACCGGCTATCCCGAACCGGCGAGCCCGTTCGCATGGCCGGCTAAAGAACGGCCTTACCTCGAAGAGATAAATCGCTCGCCCGGCAAGCTCCGCATCGCCTGGTCCAGCGAAACCCCGACCGGCAATCCGATCGATGCGCAGGTGCAAGCCGCGCTGGAACGCACGGCGGAATCCTTGCGCGCGCTTGGCCACGAAGTGCGCGAGGAGGGCCTCGGCGTCGATTACCGCGCGCTCTTCGCCGCCCAGGGCGCGATTTCCGCGGCCAGTTTCTCCGCTGGCATGAAGGAATGGATTGCGCTGAAAGGCCGCGAGCCTGGCGATGACATCGAGGGTCTCGCGCGCCGCTTGTATGAACGCGGCAAGCAAATGAGCGGGCAGGACGCGATGGCGGGCTGGCGGCAATTGCGGCTGCTGAACCGCCAAATCTTGCAGCGCTTTGAAACCTGGGACGTCTATCTCACGCCGGTGCTGTGCACGCCGCCGCCGCGCAACGACTACACGGCGTTTCTCGGTGCCGAGAAGCTCAAGGGTGCCCGCATCGGAATTCCGCGCGCGTTCTTCTACCAGCCCACGGTTCCACCGGCCGGCGGCAGCACCGCGCCGCGCGGTGGGCTCACTGCCGCGCAGAAGACGGCCATGGACGAGGTCATTGCCACGCTCAAGGCGCAGGGCGCCGTGACCATCGACCCCGCCGACATTCC
>JANNFH010000124.1:0-9694 GCA_031379565.1 Alphaproteobacteria bacterium | reverse complement strand
GCTTCTCTGGACTGGGGCGCGGGCCATTTCATCCCGTTTGAGCCCTTTTGTATCATTGGCGAAGACAACGCGCCTTCCTTGAAACTCGCCGCGCGCGTCGGTTACCGCGAGGTGCTACGCACGCTGTTCAAGGGCCGCTCCGCAATTTTTCTTCGCTTCCAGCCGGCTTGAACGCTAGCCGCTGGCGGGCAACTTACAAAAGTGGAGAGAGCGCCAGCCGTACGCGCGAGGCTTGCGCCAGCACCTGTTGGTAGGAAGCGGGCCGCTCGGGCGCGGCCGCGCTAGGCCACAGCGCGACCAACCGATCAAGTTCGCTCAGGGCTTCGTCATACGCAGACCTGTTCGTGCGGCGTAGCTCGCTCTCACCCGAGACAAGGGCATCGCGCGCCGAGAGCGCCGCGCCCAGGCTATGTTGATACTCAATCGGATCGACGAAGTCGGGCTGCACTACGTGTTGATAGAGGCCAGACGAAATATCGACCATGCGCACGGCGAGTTCGGCGTGGTTGACTTCGAGCCGGTTGCGCACGGCGTCGATCGCGGTGGCGGCGCCAGCAAGACGGTGCGCCATGTCCGCTTTTGATACGGCGGCGTTGGCGCCTGCCGCACGCACCGCGGCTGCGTCGAGTGCGCCGAATTCATTGGCGGCGGCATCGTAGACTTCGAGCAAGCCCTGTTGCACCAGCACGGCGGCTTCGGCGGGAGCGTTCGCATCAGTTTGCATTTCCGCGACCAGCACAAAGCCCTTGAGGTGCTGTAACCGCAGAGCTGTACGTGCGTCGCCGCTCAAGCCGGAATACGCGCCTGCGATCCCCATTTCGCCCTGTTCGCCGCCGCTGTTGGCCGGGGGTGCGGGCGCGGCCTCTCCGGCCTCGCCCTGAACCGCGCTTTCACCGGTTTCGCCGCCGCCATGCCCGCCGCTTTCTCCGGCCTCCCCGCCACAGGCCGCCAGCGACAGCGCCGCCGCCGCGCCTGCACTGCGCCAAAGCTTGAATTTCCAAGAAATCATGCGCTGCTTTCGCCCCTCTGGCCTTTGCGAAGGTCGCAAACTGGACCAAATGCGAATTATTCGCAATAACGATTTAACATGAACCTCATTCTCCAAGCAATCCTCTCCCCGGAAGACTTGGTCCGCGTGCGCCGCGATCTGGACGTCATCGCCTGGAAACCTGGCAAGCGCACCGCTGGCGCTGCCGCGCGCGGGGTAAAGGAAAATCTTCAGGCTGACGGCGAGGACAGTCGCACGCGGGCGCTCGAACGCTTTATCGCCGACGCCTTAGCGCGCCATCCGCTGTTCGAGACCGCCGCGCGCCCACGGCGGCTCTCCCGCATCCTGTTCTCGCGCTACGAGCCGGGCATGGCCTACGGCGCGCACACCGACGATGCGTTGATGGGCGCAGGCGAGCATAAATTGCGCACCGATCTCGCCTTCACGCTCTTCCTGGCTGATCGCGCGAGCTACGAAGGCGGCGCGTTGGTGATTGAGCGCGCGTTGGGCGAGCAGGAGGTGTCGCTTGAGGCCGGCGACGCCATTCTTTATTCCGCCAGCGCCATCCATCGTGTCGCCCCGGTAGTCCACGGCGTACGCTTGGCGGCTGTCGGGTGGGTGCAGAGCCTGATTGGCGATGCAGCTCAGCGCGAGCTCTTGTTTGATCTATCCGTCACCCGCACGCGGCTCGCCGAGGCCGGAGCGCCGCGTGAGGAAATGCTCAACTTGGACAAGAGCATCTCAAACCTGCTTAGGATGTGGGCGCGGCCGTAAAATCCGCGCGAGCGCGTCTTCGCGGCGCTTCCTCGCGCGGGCGCTTGACCAGCGCCACAATCGCGAAGGCGAGCCCATAGAAGAATGCGATAGGCAAGCCAAGCAGCAGCGCCAGCGGCGTCAGCGCATATGGCGCCGCCGCCCGTAATCCAGTGCTGCCATGTTGCGCCTGCGCCACTGTGTCAAGCAGCGAGGTGACGACGAATGGCGCGCCCAGCGCGGCGACAACTCCGGTAACAAGAAAATGTTGCATCACGTCGCGCCGCGTACGCGGTGCGCGCCCGATCAGCCAGGCGCCGCCCATCGAAATAAAGCTTGCCGCGAACACCACCGCGCCGCCGATCAAGGCTGCCTGCGCCAAGCCCGGCTCCTCGCGAAGCAGGAGGGCGGGCCAGCCAAGCGCCAACGCCAGCGCCGCCGGCGTCCACAGCAGCACAGGTTGACGCCAAACCAAGGGCGGAATGCGCCTTGGAATTGGCGTCGATTGCGTGCGGGCGACCATGGGACGAGTGTAGAGCCGAAATTCGGGGCGTCACTGGGGCGCCCGGATTCAGGCGAGATTCAGAGCTCATGACCGGCCCGGACAACCGCCAATATGCGCCAGCAGCGGCCCGCAACCGCGCGCCGCTGCTGGAGGTGTTGAGGCGGGTTCTGCCCGCCGCTGCGCGGGTGCTGGAAATCGGCTCGGGTTCCGGCGAGCACGCGGTGTTTTTTGCGCGAGGGATGCCAGGCACGCTTTGGCAACCGAGCGATCCTGATCCAAGCGCGCGCGCCAGCATCGCCGCCTGGATTGCCACTGAAGGCCTGGCCAATGTACTGGCGCCTGTCGATATCGACGTGTGCGACGCTGCTTGGGGTATCGAAGGGCAGACCCAATTCGACGTCGTGGTTTCTCTCAACATGGTTCACATTTCGCCGTGGGCGGCGAGCTTGGGGCTGATGGCCGGCGCGGGCCGCGTCGTGCGAGATGGCGGGTTGTTGTTTCTGTATGGCCCGTTCATGCGCGGCGGCCGCCATACCGCGCCGTCGAACGAGAGTTTCGACGCGTGGCTCAAACAGCGAAATTCCGCTTACGGCGTGCGTGACCTCGCCGATGTCGAGAGCGCCGCCAGCGTACACGGCTTCACGTTGCATGAAATTGTGGACATGCCGGCGAACAATTTGTCGCTGGTGTTCGTGAAGTCACAATCCGGAACGTAGCGCACGCCTCTCCAAGTTTTAAGTCGCGCCGCCATAAAGCTGTTGCGCGCCGCGGCTAGGAAATCTGCGCGAACACAACTTCGTTCGTGTTGAGTTTTGGAGCGCACATGCGCGGCGCAATCACAATGTTGGAAATGGCGATCGGCGGGGCGCTGCTGATCGGCCTGGGCGCTTATGTCGTAGATGGCATAGGCGCGATGTTGACGAGCCTAGCTTGATCTGATGGCGCGGGCGCCGCCGAAGCGGCGTCCGCGCTTCCATTTAGGCCATGGCTTGGCTGAGGGCTTCGGCGGTTGATTCTGGCGCGCCTTGGCCCGCGCCCATCGCCTGCTGGATTTTTTCTTCGATCATTTCGCGAATTTTGTCTTCCGTGGCTTGGCGTTCTTCCGCGGACATCGCCGCCATCGAATCTTCGCTGACGGCTAATTCCTTCATCACCGCTTCGCGCATGCGCTGCATCGGCGGCTTGCGGGCCTCTTGAAGAAAAAGGTCGGCGGCGCTGGGCGGCGCCAGGGCCGATGCGGCATCTTCATTCTCGCCCTGCAAGGCAAGCAACATGTCATTGGAGAAGCGCACCGGACTTGAGGGCGGCAAAATCGTCACCGCGCCGGAAGAATTTGCCGGGCGTTGGGCGGCCGGAAATCCGTCGCCGGGCGCTTTGGCGCCCGCTTGCGGACGCAAATTCAGCAGCATCGAGGCGCTGGCTGAGATGTTCGACATTTGCATGGCTTGGTAAATGCAAACCTGGCGCCAGAATCAAAAAACCCCAGAATCAAAAAACCGACGGCTGTTAGCGCGTCGGCATCGGGGTCTCGCCTCTATAGTCGTAAAAGCCGCGTTGGGTTTTGCGCCCAAGCCAACCCGCTTCTACGTATTTTACTAGCAACGGACACGGCCGGTACTTGGAATCCGCCAGTCCGTCGTAAAGCACTTGCATGATGGAAAGGACGGTGTCGAGGCCGATAAAATCGGCAAGTTCCAGCGGCCCCATCGGATGGTTGGCGCCGAGCTTCATGGCTTTGTCGATGGCTTCCACCGAGCCCACGCCTTCGTAGAGAGTATACACCGCTTCGTTGATCATCGGCGCCAGCAGGCGGTTGACGATGAAAGCGGGAAAATCTTCGGCGTTGGCGATGGTCTTGCCGAGACTCTCGACCAGAGCCAGCGTGGTCTCGTAAGTTTCCTGGCTTGTCGCCAAGCCGCGGATCAGCTCCACCAATTTCATCACCGGCGCCGGGTTCATAAAATGAACGCCGATGAAGCGATCCGGATGTGCGGTGGTGGCGGCAAGTCGCGTGATCGAAATCGACGACGTGTTGGACGCAAGAATCGCTTCCGGCTTCAGCACATCTCGCAACGAGGCGAACACTTGTTTCTTGGCGTCTTCCTGTTCGATCACGGATTCGATGACAAAATCGGCCGGTTTGAATTCGCTGAGGCTGCGCGTGCCTTTGATGCGCTTAAGCGCGGCATCCATGTCGGCCTGACGAACGGTCTCGCGGTGCACTTGCCGCGCGAGATTGGCGGAAATGTTGCCTAGCCCGACGTCAACCCGGCTCGGATCGGCGTCATTGAGGAGGACGTCATATCCGGCCAGCGCACAGACATGAGCGATCCCTGCGCCCATCTGGCCCGCGCCCACCACACCGATCGTACGAATTTGAACCATTGTGTTTCCGGCCGCCGCCGCCCTATCCATGAGCGTCAAGTCCATAGCACGGTAGCGGATTTGTCGCTGTTGCTGCACTGCAACATGTAACGGTCCCGAACATCGCGCAAGCGGAGAGTTCAAACCTGCGGGCTGGCCGCCCAGCCGGGGCCCTCAAAGCCCGGCTTTGGTCAGCTCATCCATCAGTTCGGGCACGGCGACCTTGTAGTCGGCCACCAAGCCGTAATCGGCGATCTGGAAGATGGGGGCGTCCTCGTCCTTGTTGATGGCGACGATAACCTTGGAATCCTTCATGCCCGCGAGGTGCTGGATGGCGCCGGAAATACCGATGGCCAAGTAAAGCTCGGGGGCCACCACCTTGCCGGTCTGTCCCACCTGGTAATCGTTGGGAGCGTAGCCCGCATCGACCGCCGCGCGCGACGCGCCCACGGCCGCGCCGAGCTTGTCGGCCAGCGGATCGAGCACGCGATGGAATTCCTCGCTCGAGCCCAGCGCCCGACCGCCCGAGACGACGCGGTGGGCGGCAGTCAGCTCGGGGCGGTCCGATTTGCCCATCTCCTCGCGCACGAACGCTGATTTGAACGGGCCTGACGGCGCCGCCAGCGATGTTATCTCTGCCGATCCGCCTTCACCCGCGGCCTTGAACGCGGTGGGCTGCACGGTCAGAACCTTCTTACTCTGCTCATCCTTGACGGTGACGAGTGCGTTGCCGGCATAGATCGGTCGCACGAACGTGTCGGCGGTTTCGATCGCAATGACGCCGGACACTTGCATGACGTCAAGCTTCGCGGCCACGCGAGGCGCGGCGTTTTTTCCCGTCGTCGTGGCGGCAAACAGCACAGCATCATAATTGGCCATCAGCGGCACAATCAGCGCGTCCATCGGCTCGGCCATCTGTTTGGCTAGCGAGGGCGCATCGGCGTGCAGCACCTTGCGCACGCCGGCGATCTTTGCGGCAGCGGCGGCGGCGTCCTGCGCGTGCGAACCGGCGATCAGCACATCCACATCGGCGCTCATGGCTTTGGCGGCGGTGACAACCTTGCCGGTGGCGTCCTTCAGCGAGGCATTATCGTGTTCAGCGACGACAAGCACGGCCATTAGAGCACTCCCGCTTCTTTGAGTTTGCTGACCAATTCGGCAGCGGTTTTCACCTTGGCGCCGCCTTGGCGCTTGGCCGGCTCAATGGTCTTGAGAACCTTCAAACGCGGGGCCGCATCGACGCCAAGATCGGCGGCCGTCTTCACGTCGATAGGCTTTTTCTTGGCCTTCATAATGTTCGGCAGCGAGGCATAGCGCGGTTCGTTCAAACGCAAATCCGTGGTCACGATCGCCGGCAATTCCACATCGATAGTCTGCAAGCCGCCATCGACTTCGCGTGTTACCGTCGCCTTGGCGCCGCTCAGGACGATTTTCGACGCGAACGTCGCCTGCGGCCAATCGAGTAGGGCGGCCAGCATTTGGCCAGTCTGATTGCAATCGTCGTCGATGGCCTGCTTGCCAAGAATGACGAGGTCCGGCTTCTCGGCTTCAACCACGGCCTTCAACAATTTCGCCACCGACAGCGGTTCAACTTCGCCTTCGACCTTTACCAGGATGCCGCGGTCCGCACCCATGGCGAGGGCGTTGCGGATGGTCTCTTGCGCTTGTTCGGGGCCGATCGACACCGCGATGATCTCGGTTCCAGGGCTTGCCGCGTGCCCTCCGCCGCCATCCTTGATCCGCACCGCTTCCTCGACGGCAATCTCGTCAAACGGATTGATCGACATCTTCAGATTGGACAGATCGACGCCCGATCCGTCGGGCTTCACCCGTACCTTCAAATTATAGTCAAGCACCCGTTTGATCGGGACGAGAATTTTCATCGGAGAGAACCTGGGATTGGGCTGAAAAAGAACCGGCGAACACTAGCGGCGAGGCGGGCCTAGTCAATGCGGCCGCCGCGCTGATAATGACGGCGCTGTCCTGGACGGTTTCGGTCGCGCCGCGCTAAACTGGGGCCGGGGGACAGTATGTTTGCTCGGCGCAAGAAAAGCGTGCTGTTGATCGACTTCGACAACGTCGAACGCGTTGGCGCGAACCTGACCCGTAAAATCGCCAATTGGGTCAGCTGGATTGAGCGGGGTGGCTTTGACGCCCAGGGCGGGCGCCGCGATCTCTTGATCAAAAAGGTCTATTGGAACAGCCAGCACGATCGTCATCGTGTGCCGTTCGAGCGGGCCGGCTTTGAGGTCGTGGTGTGCCAGGCTTGGCGTTCGGCGAAGGGTAGCTCGGTTGATTTTGAGCTCACCATTGACGCCGTCGATTACGCCAATTCTCTAAAGCGACTGCAGGAAATCATCATCCTGTCATTCGACACGGATTTCCTATCCGTAGTTCACCGTCTGCAGCAAAAAGAGATTGAAGCGGTGCTGATGGTGACCGATCAGCCAATCAGCGATGTTTACCGCGACCGCGCTAATCATGTGATCAGCGACGTCCAATTGCGCGCCGCCTTCGACTACACGCCGCCGGCGCCAGGACTTTTCGGGCCAAAAAAGGAACGCGCGCCGCACAGCGCCGCCACGCTGGGAAAAATTGCCGCGCCTGCGGCCGCCGCGCCATCGGCGCGGTCTGCTTCGCCGCCGGCGAAACTCGCGCCGGCGCACACTGCAAATTTCGACATCGAGGAAGCCATTCAGCGCCTGCAGCGCGCCGCTGCGCAAACGCCGGGTAAGCCGCTGAGCCGGCGCGTGGTTTGCGACCTGCTGCGCGAGGTGCGCGGTTTCTACATGACAGCGCCGCACCAATGGCTTGGCAACAACACCTATTACGATATGCTCGAAGCCTTGGCGCGGAAGAGCAGCACGCTGCAAGTCGTACGCCTGAAAGGCGGCGGCAAAGCCATCATCCACCGCGCGCCGAGGCCGGCGACGCCCTGAGCCCTACCTGCTAAGAACGCTCGGCCAATTGCCGTTGGCGCCGCGGATGTGGCCGGGAATATCGGCGGCCCAGCGGTTTTGAATCTCGGTGTTGTAATTGAGATAGAGCTTGCCATCGACGATGCGCCAATTGTTAGGATTGGCTGAGGCGGTATAGCCCTGGCTCACGGCCCAGGCGCAATAGCCGCCATATTGCGGCAGATAGCGCGCCGGGTTGGCGCGGAAGGCAGCCAAATGTTCGGCCGAGGCGAAGCGGTATTCCACGTTTCGATGCGTGGTTCGGAACTGGGCTTCTCCGCGCACCGGATGACCATCGGTGAAATAGGCGACGACATCGTATCCGGACACGCCGACATTGGAGAACATGCCGGTATAGACCGGCGCCTCGTCGGCGAAGGCGGGAGCGGGAGCGACCGCGAAGGCCGCGAGTGCAAAGCCAAGCGCGATGAACAGCGAACGCATGTGAGTTTCTCCTTAAGCGCGAACGGCGGCCGCGAGCGGCGCCTTCATGGGTTTGGATTGCGGCACGAAAGCGCGGCCGATGTCGCCGAGCAGGCCGGCGACGTGTTCGAGGCGCAGGACCAGCAGCGCGACCGAGCTGAACCAGATCGTGACCGCCGCGGCGAACAAGCCGCCGCCGTCATGGTTGGGATCGATGCCAAGCGGGGTGAACAGGTGAAAGCTCACCGCCCCGCTCATGACCGCAAACGCCACCAGTGAGCCAAGCGCACCAAGGCGCACGAAGCGCGGGAACAGACCGAGGATCAGCAGCGACGACGCCGCCAGCTCAGCCGAGCCGATCACGTATTGGCTGAACAGGCCGGTGTGCCCGAACAGCCCGGGCGCGCCGAGCGTTCCAGCCCAGCCGTCAAGCCGACCAAAGATTTCCTGCGTTTTCGGATGATCAGTGAATTTGTAGCGGAGGCTATCGAGAAACACGAGCGCCGCGAAAATCGAGATCGCCGTCGGCGCGTATTTGCGAATCCGCGTGAGCATAATTGTCTCCCTTGCCGGCTCTTTCGCCGGCGCGGGCGCGGCGGTTACAGGCCCTCGATTCATCACCTCTCCCCGTTCCCGGAGATAAGGTCGATTGCGAAGCAATCGGGTGAGGGGATGGAAACGCTTGGCTTGGAAAAGTTAGCGCAGCCCCTCATCCGGCCTTCGGCCGCCTTCTCCCCGACACGGGGAGAAGGGAGGTTGCGCTCATGATTCACCAACGCAACAAACGCCCGCCAATCAGCGCGCCCAGCGCCGCACACAGCGCGATCGCCGCGACGTACCACGTGGTCACGAACGCGATTGAATCCACGGGGCAATACATGGAATAGGCCATCGCGCCGACCCCGCCTGACAGCGCCCCGACCGCCGCACCCGAGAGCATCAGCCGCGTCGGCGCCGTCGCCTGCAACAGCCAGACCAGCCCTGCTGCCGTGGGCGCCGCCAGCACTGGGACGAGCACAAGGCACCAGGGGAAATCGCCGCCCATCCAGGCCTGCAGGCGCGCGTCGCTGGGCAGGCCCATCAGCGCGATCAAAGTCGCGGCAATGCACAGGCCGACAAAGATCAGCACCGCGGCGAGCCGCCATCCCAGCGGACGGCCCGGCCGCATCAGGCGCATCGCCAACGGCAACACCACCGCCGCGGTCGCCGCCGAGAATCCAGCCTTCATCAAGACCGGCATGATCGCCGCACCCATGTCGGGACGCACGCCGATCGAGAGAATCGTAAGCAAAATCGCCACGGCTAAACCCGCAGCCAATGTCAACGCCATGCGCCTCCCATGATGCACCCGCCGCTCCGGCTCGACGCCCTTGGCCAAGAATTCGATCAATTGGTCGGTCCTCACGCCTGCGCCTCCCCGGCCATCAGACGCATCAGCGTTTTCATGCCACGATGGATGGATATCTTGATGTCCGATTCCGAAAGCCCGGTCTGATTGGCGGCCTCGCGCACGCTTTTCTCTTCGAGCTTCACCAGCCTGATTGCCTGCCGCTGTTTCGGCGGTAGCTGTGACAGCAGCGCCGCGACGTCACGGCGCGCATCGCTGGCGTCAATCTGCGGGTCGTCGGCGCCGGGATCGACATCGTCGATCGAGGCATGCGGTCCACGCCGCTTGACCCGCCGCAAATGATCGATCAGCCGATA
>JANNFH010000094.1:0-2614 GCA_031379565.1 Alphaproteobacteria bacterium | reverse complement strand
TGATCGGGCCTGCCGCTCGGTTCGGGAAATCGGCTTTGGCATATGTTTGAGAACGACGTGAGCTCTCGCCCGGCTGGGACCGCGTGCCAGGCATTAATGCGGGCTACCGCTCTTGCGTGGTTGGTCCTGGACGCGATCATCGGTCGTCGCACCTGACGCGACGCCGTTGGCGCTACCGAACTGCGACTGTGTCGATGAGTAGGATTGCAAGACGCCGTTCTGATCAAAGGTCAGCGACACGTTCGAGAAATGACTGTCGGCGCCACCCACCAATGGGCCGATGATCGGGATGAAGCTCTCGGGCCGCGCTTGAGCCTGGATGGAGGTGTAGCCGATGATCCGTTGGCCGGTGTTCAGCAGAATGTTGCTCGGAACCGCGCCAATTTGGGCCCGTCTTCTGAGACTGCGGATACCGCGCCAATGAATGGTACAGTTGGGTGACCTCGAATTCGCTACCACCGAATCAGCCGACTGTGGGTCCGGGCCGCCGTCGTCCAACTTCCCAAGAAATCCCGCCGCCTTTAACGATCCCGGCAACAGCGTTTCCAAGGCTCCGATCCAACACTGGCCGCCAGGGCACCAGCGTAAAGTCCCGCGCCCGCGCGATGACGGCAAAGCGCGCGCTCGCGAGATCGAGCCGCCGGTGGTAGGTCCCTTCGATCCGTTTCTCGCCACTGAATGCCGTGTACGGCAAGCCAAGCTCGCGTGAGACTTGCGCCGCGACCCGTGAGAGTTCCCGTCTCCGCAAGACTGCGAGCAAGTTGGCGCGATAAACGATGCCGTCTCCTTGCGGTTCCGCGAGCTGCCGCTCGATCAACCACTGCTGGCGCTGCTTGAGTGCTGCCTTCACCTCGCTGCCGAAACCAAAACCACGAACCGCGACCTCACCCTCACCCCCGATCAGTTGCCGGTCGAGCCACGTCGCCCCATCGACTGCCGCCAACTGGTCTATTCGTGCGGTGGACAAGATATCGACGGCCACAGGCGCCTCCCGCGACTGCCGCTTGTCACGCGCCTCGACAGCCTCACGGAAATTGCCCGGGACGTGCCAGCTCCCGTCAGCTTCCCGCTCGACCAATTCCTCCCGCCGCAACGCCTCAAGACGGCGAACATGCGCGGCGATGAATGCTGCACTTGCCGCTGGATCCCGGGCTTGGTGCAGCGTCGCACTGTAGCGGCCGTCGTTGTCAGCCGCGATCTCGGCGATCACGCGATCCGCAGGCTTCGGTGCGGTCGCACGGGGTGTGACCGAGACAATGGAGCCCAAGGGGATATGCTCGATCGTGTCGTCTCGGGGACCGGTGTCGACCCAATGCGAACGCCCGTCGACCCCATCGACGATCATGTAATGATGTCCGTTCGCATCGTTCAGGCCGCGCTCGATCAGCCGTCCAACGAGCGGACCCGCTGGCCGTGCCGGGTTGAAGATCGCAAGGTCTGACGGTGCGCGCTCGATCTTGGCCTGCGTCAGTGCGCGGTGCAGCGACTTGATGATGTCGCCCCGCTCACCCATCCGGCGCAGCGTCGTCTCCGTCTCGGGCGATAGTTGCCATTGTCCGGGCGCGATCTCCTTGGCCAACCCGAGACGCTCAAGATGCCTGAGCCTGCCGGCGCGCCATGTCTGTTCGGCGGGCTCGCGTCCGCTGGGCAAGCTGGCGCGGACCATGCCGCCGCCCTCCCCTGCCTCCCAGACGAGTTGCCGGTCGATGGGCGTGAACCGGTCTTGGGTCTTCTCCTGTGCCCGCTTCTGCTCGATCTCAAGATCGGTGCGAGGTCCAAGGTCGAGGGTCACGATCTCCGAAGCCCGCTGGCGCATGCCGTGAGAGATGTATTCCCGGGCAATGATCAGATCCTGGCTCCGGTCTTCCTTGCCGCGCACGATGATGTGGGTATGGGGATGGCCGGTGTTGAAGTGGTCGACCGCGACCCAGTCGAGCTTCGTACCCAAGTCCTCTTCCATGCGGGCCATGAGCCGCCGGGTGACCGGCTTCAGGTCTTCGTACTCTTCCCCGTCCTCGGCCGCGACGATGAAGCGGAACTGATGCCGGTCGCCCTCGGCCCGCGCGATGAAGGCCTTGCCGTCAACTTGGTCGCCGTCGCGGTCGTAGAGCTCGCCCGGCCGACCCTCCCGGGTCACGCCATCGCGCTGCACGTAGCGCAGATGGAGCTGTGCGGCCTTCAAGCCGGAGCCAGCGATCTTGACAATGCGCGCCTTGATCACGACCCGCCGTGACCGGAAGGCGACATGGCGGTCGGCGAGCACCCGGCCGACACCCGCACCACGACCGATTCGGCTGCCGTCGAAGTTGCGCTTGCGGATCTGGGCCGCCAACACCGTGCCGCCGGCGCGGGCAACCGCATGCAGGACGCCTTGGAGATAGCGTAGCTCGCTCTTTGCGCCGCGCGGGCGTCCGAGTTTGGGTCGGAAGCGATCGTCTTGTTTCATGGCAGTGCTCTCCTCTCGACACGAGAGTCACCTGGGCATCGCATCGGCTTTGGCAAGAGGATCGGCTCCGCGTTTCGCGAAAATTCAGGCATAGCGCACTTTGGTGCAAAGAATGCGCCGCTTAACACGACGAATTGGATGTGCAGACCCGGACAAAGAGCACCGTGG
>JANNFH010000026.1:0-4639 GCA_031379565.1 Alphaproteobacteria bacterium | reverse complement strand
ATGAAACACCACGCGCCGCCCGGCGTCGGCTTCGACGATATGTTTGCACACGTCCATCCGGTCCAGCTGACGCCGGGCGGTGTCCTGCAGCGCGCCTACGGCAAGGATGAACTTGACGTCATCAGCGTGCACTATCAAGGTGCGGATAAATTGGGCGCCGGTCTCAGGGTCGAAGCCTCCGCGCCCGACGGCGTGATTGAGGCAGTGTCCGCCGAAGTAAACGGCGCGCCGGTGCTGGCGGTGCAATGGCACCCCGACTGGCGCGCCCATGAAAATCCGCAATCGCAGACCTTTTTTCGCCTGCTTGGGCGCGCTCTGCGCCGTGAGCCGCTCGCCTCAACCTAATCGGAGCCTCCGTGACCCACCCACTGCGTAACTACAATATCCCCGAACTTCGCAAGCTCGACGTCGCCCACCATTTGCCCGCGCAAGCCAATTACAAGGAAATCGCCGCGCTTGGCGGCAGTCGCATCATCACTCGAGCTGAAGGCTCGACCATATTCGACGGAGACGGCAACGCGCTGCTCGATGGGATGGCGGGGCTGTGGTGCGTCAATGTTGGTTATGGCCGAGAGGAATTGGCGCGCGCGGCCTACGAACAGATGCAGGAATTGCCGTTCTACAATACCTTTTTCAAGACCGCGACGCCGCCGACAATCCAGCTGGCGGCGAAGCTCGCGGAAAAGCTTGGCGGCGAGCTGCAGCACATCTTTTTCAACTCGTCTGGATCGGAAGCCAACGACACAATGATGCGTCTGGTGCGGCATTATTGGAATGTCAGCGGCCAACCGAAGCGGCAAATCTTCATCAGCCGTTGGAATGCCTATCACGGTTCCACCATGGCGGGCGCCAGCCTTGGCGGCATGAAGCACATGCATCCGATCGGCGGCTTGCCGATCCCTGGCGTTGAACACGTCATGCAGCCCTACAAATTCATGGAAGGCTTCGGCGAGGATGAAGAGGCCTTCGGCGCACGCGCCGCCGAAGCGATCGAGGCGCGTATTCTCCAAGTTGGTCCGGAAAACGTCGCTGCCTTCATCGGCGAAACCGTGCAGGGCGCGGGCGGGGTGATCCTGCCGCCAAAGGGTTATTGGAAGCGGGTCGAGGCCATCACCAAGAAATACGGCATCCTGCTGGTGATCGACGAAGTCATAACCGGCTTTGGCCGCCTCGGCGCCTGGTTCGGCTTTCAGCATTTCGGAATTACGCCGGACGTTGTGCCGATGGCGAAGGGCCTCTCGTCGGGCTATCTGCCGATGTCGGCTACTGCTGTCTCGCACAAAATCGTCGAAGCGCTGCGCGAGCATGGCGGCGATTTCGTGCATGGCTACACTTATTCCGGCCACCCGACGTGCGCGGCGGTGTCGCTGAAGAACATCGAGATCATCGAGCGCGAGGGCCTGGTAGAGCGCGTGCGCGACGATGCCGGACCCTATCTGGCGAGCGCGCTGAAGCGGCTCGATTCCGATCCGCTGGTTGGCGAGACCCGCTCACTCGGCCTGCTCGGCGCGGTTGAGATCGTAGCGGAAAAGGGGACCAACAAGCGCTTCACCGGTGTTGAAGGAAAAGCCGGGCCGATCGTGCGCGATCTTTGCATCAAGAACGGCCTAATGGTGCGCGGCATCCGCGATACCATCGTGATGAGCCCGCCCTTGATCTTCACCCACGCGGAAATCGACCGCGCCGTCGAGATCATTGGTCGCTCCTTGCGCGAAGCCGAGCCCGCGTTGCGTGCGCTAAAAGCGGAATAACAGGCACATTAGTTAACGTCGGTTTGGCGTGGGGGCATAGTCGTCGCCGCCGCTTGAGTGCGCTTGACTTGGGCTTGACCCCCAATTCATAGTGACGCCATCAGGTGATTTATGCGCTTCCGCTGCCCTCGCCAGAGGGGCGATGCGCGCGGCAGCTGTTTCGCTAACGGCGCCCCGCACGCGTTTGAAAGAATTTTCAAAACTGGGTTGCGCGCCCCGCGAGGCGCGTGCGCGCGTCGTGAAATTGTATTGAGCGTGTGATGGACATCAAATCGTTTTCAAGCTGGATCAAGGAACGTGGCATCGGCGAGGTCGAATGCCTCATCCCGGATCTGAACGGCGTCATCCGCGGCAAGGTGTTTCCAGCGCAAAAATTCCTGCAAAGCGAGCGCGACGCCTCATTGCGGATTCCATCGAGCATTTTCTCGCTCACGGTCACGGGCGAATATTCCGATGACGCCGATGAAGCCATCGCCATGCAGGACCCAGATGTGGTGTTACGCCCAGACCTGGAGACGATCTGCGTCGCGCCCGGCTACAAGACACCCACCGCCTTTGTCTTCGCTGACGCCTACCACACCAGCGGCGAGCCTTACGACATCGCCCCGCGCTATGTGCTGAAGCGCGTCGTGGAGCTGTATGAGAGGGACGGCATCCGGCCGGTGGTGGCGCCGGAGCTCGAATTTTACCTGACCCAGATCAACACCGATCCCGATTTGCCGCTAGTACCGCCAGCCGGTCGCTCCGGTCGCTCGGAGACCTCGCCTCAGCCCTACGGGCTCGAAGCCATCACCGAATACGAAGATCTGATCGAGACAATCTACGAGCACGCCGAGGCGGCATCCTTGCATCTCGACACAATGATTCACGAGAGCGGCACCGCCCAGCTTGAAATCAACTTCAATCATGGCGATCCGGTCCGCGTGTCGGACCAGGTGCTGGTGTTCAAGCGCATCGTTCGCCAGGTCGCGCTGAAGCACGGCGTCTACGCGACCTTCATGGCCAAGCCGATGGAAAACCAACCCGGTAGCGCCATGCACCTGCACGCCTCTCTGGTTGACACGAAAAAAGGCGCCAATTTGTTCGCGACGGCGAATGGCGACAATTCCGACCTGTTTCGCTATTTCATCGGCGGGCTGCAGCAATACATGGATGAGGTGGCGCCGTTGTTCGCGCCCAACGTGAACTCCTTCCGTCGCATGCGTCCGGATTTTTCCGCGCCGGTGAATCTGCAATGGGGTTATGACAATCGCTCCTGTGGCTTACGCGTTCCCATTTCCGACGCCAACAACCGCCGCGTCGAAAATCGCCTGCCGGGCGCCGATGCCAATCCGTATCTCGCGATAGCCGCGATGCTGGTGTGCGGCTATGTCGGCATCCGCGATAAGGTCGAACCAAAAGAAATGGTGCAGGGCAGCGCCTATAAACACGAGCGCACTTTGCCGCGAACGCTCGATGAAGCGCTCGATCGTTTTCAAGAATGCAAGCCGGTGATCGATCTTCTGGGCGCGCATTTCTGCGATGCGTTCCAGCGCATCAAGGCGCATGAGGTCAACGCCTTCGAGCGCGTTATATCCTCATGGGAGCGCGACCACCTGCTGTTGAAGGTGTGACGTGAACGATGGTTACGCCATGGCGGGCTCATACTATGCCGCCACCGCTAATGCATTTGCGCCCGCGCCCAAGCTGCAAGGCGAACAGCGCGCCGACGTTGTCGTCATCGGCGGCGGCTATACTGGCCTCCACGCGGCTTTGAACGCCGCCGAAAGCGGTATGCGTGTGATTGTGCTTGAAGCTGGGCGCATCGGCTGGGGCGCTTCAGGCCGCAATGGCGGGCAGATGATTCCCGGTTGGCGCAAAGGCGTTGCCGAACTGATGGTCCGGTATGGCAAAGCCAAAGCGTGCGCGTTGTTCGACCTGGCTCAGGAAGCCCGCGCGCTGGTGTTGGAGCGCATCGCGAAGCACAACATCGCCTGCGATCTCCGCGTCAAGGGCCACCTCAATGTTGCAGCGAAGCCGAGTGACCTCGCCTGGATGCGGGTTGAAGCAGAAAAGCTGGCGCGGATCATGGATTATCCCCATGCGCGCGTGCTCTCACGCGAGGAGACGATCGCCAAGCTTGCCTCGCAAATCTTCCACGGCGGCCTTATCGACGAAGGCGGGGGGCATCTTCACCCGCTGAATTATGCACTTGGCCTCGCCCAGGGTGCGCGTGCGGCGGGTGTCAATCTATTCGAGAATTCTCGCGCCATCGCAATTGAGAGCGAGAGCGGGGTCGTGGTGCGCACGGCGGGTGGGCTCGTGCGCGCTCAATACGGCGTGCTCGCCTGCGATGCGCTGCTGGGCACGCTTGATTCTCAGCTTGCCGCGCGGATCATGCCGGTGGCGAATTATGCCGTTGCCACCGCGCCGCTGGATGATCCCGGCGCGCTCATCGCCGGCGATCTCGCCATCAGCGACAGCCGCTTCGTCGTCAATTATTTTCGCATCAGCGCCGATGGCAGGCTGCTGTTCAGCGGCGGTGAACGTTACACAAGCGAACCGCCCGCTGACATTGAAGCGTTTGTGCGCCCCTATTTGGCGCGGGTGTTTCCCCAACTCGCAAATGTGCGCATCGAGCACGCCTGGGGCGGGCTTGTGTCCGTCACCATGTCGCGATTGCCGCATATCGGCCGGCGCGGCGATCTCTTTTACGCGCACGGCTATTCCGGCCAGGGCGTGCTGATCTCCGCGCTCGCCGGAAAGGTGCTGGCCGAAGCGATGAGAGGCACGGCCGAGCGGTTCGATCTGCTGGCTTCAATCGCGCCGCCTGAATTTCCCGGTGGTGCTGCGCTGCGAGCGCCGCTCTACCTGCTCGGCATGCTTTATTATGCGCTTCGCGATCGGCT
>JANNFH010000044.1:0-7167 GCA_031379565.1 Alphaproteobacteria bacterium | reverse complement strand
TTCCAATTCGTAAGCCAATTCCAGCAGCATTCGTTCCTGGCCCTTGGCGGCGGAGAAATGCGCCCCAATCGGCAGTCCGCCGGGGGACCAAGCCAGCGGTACGCTCATCGCCGGGGCGCCGGCGACGTTCTGCAACGGCGTGTAGATCGCGTAATTTTGCACGCGCGCAAAGCCGGTCATGCCGAGGGCCGGGGAGATCTCTCCCAGCAGCGGCGGAACTTTCGCCAGTACCGGCGTTAGCAACACGTCATGATCGTCGAACAGATCGGCATAGCGTGCTTCGGTCGCGCGCAATTGCGCCATGGCGCGTTCGAATGCGCCGGCTGGCGCACGCTGGTACAACTCAGCCAATTCCAGCGTCAGCGGCTCCAGCAATTGATCAGGCGGTACATTTGGCGCGGCGTGGGCAACTTCTTGCAGCACTTCGGCTGCGCCTGATGCCCACAGCAATGTGAAGGCGTCGGCAAACGCCGCGCCGTCGAGGTTCAATGGCGCTTCGTCGACATGGTGGCCAAGTGAACGGCATAGCTCAGCAGCGCTTTCGGTGGCGCCGCGCACTTCGCCGTCTGGCTCTTGCCCGCGTAGGTCGGGGATGGCCAGACGAATGCGCAGGCGACGTTGGCTGGGCCCGGTCACCATGCCAACTGGCGCATAAGCCGCCGCCGCGCCCTGGCGTTCGGTGACCGCCAGCCAGGTGGCGCTATCGCGTACGGAGCGGCTAACGCAGCCGTTCACCGAGAGCGAAAATCCGTCGGTCTCGCGTTGCGGGAAGAGATCGCGGTTGCGCGAATATTTGAGGCCGAAAAGGCCGTTGCATGAGGCGGGGATGCGAATCGAGCCGCCGCCGTCGCTGGCGTGGGCGACCGGCACGGCGCGCGAGGCGACCGCCGCCGCCGCGCCGCCGGAAGAGCCGCCGCATGAGCGCGACGGGTCCCAAGGATTGTGCGTCGCGCCGCCCAGCATCGGTTCGGTGGTCGCGGTGAGGCCGAATTCCGGCGTCGTCGATTTGCCAAACGGCGTGAGGCCAGCGTTGAGCAGGGCATCGACGTAGGCCGGCTGTTCGGTCGCGACATTGTTGGCGAAGGCACGGCTGCCATAATGCAGCGGCTGGCCCATGAGCGGCATCAAATCCTTGATCAACGTCGGCACCCCGGCGAACGGCCCCGAAGAGGGTTGCGCCGCGCGCATGCGGCCGTAATCATAGGCCGACGAGGCCATGAAATTGAGCTGCGGGTTGACTTGGTCAGTGCGGGCGATCGCCGCCTCCATCGCTTCTCGCGCGCTGATCTCGCCCGAACGAATGCGCGCGGCCACGCCGATGGCGTCGAGGTCGCCGAGAGCGTCCGAGGGCGGCGAAGCGTGTGAAATCGATTGTGCGCCGGCACAGGCGGCGAGCCCGCTGAGCGCCGCAGCGTTTGCCATCAATGCGCGGCGTGAAAACGCAGAAGCCATGCCCTAGTCTCCCAGTCCCTGCGAGCGTCTCGCGGCGCGCAACCTCGCGCGCCAGCCGCCAGCAGGCAAGGGGCCAAACTGGCGGCAAGGCGTTTGCGCGGAGGCCGGACCCGTTCCCGATTGCTTCGGATCAAATCCGGGGCCACTGGATAAAGGAATCACCATGACCCGCCAACGCGCAGACCTTGTTATCGTGGCGCGCGGCCTGGCGGAGAGCCGCGCCAGGGCGCGGGCGGCGATCGAAGCGGGCGGGGTAACCGCCGATGGCGCGCTCGTTCGCAGGGCCTCCGACCTGATCGAAGCGGACGCTGAACTTGTGGTTACGCCGCCCCACCCTTGGGTGTCTCGGGGCGGGGTAAAGCTGGCGCATGCGCTGGACCAGTTCGGCGCCGATCCGGCGGGGCGGGTCTGTCTTGACGTCGGCGCCTCCACTGGCGGGTTTACAGATGTGCTCCGCGCGCGCGGCGCGGCGCGCATCTATGCCGTCGATGTCGGCTCGGGCCAGTTGCACGCTTCTCTGCGCATGGACGCGCGTGTGGTTTCGCTGGAACAAACCGACGCGCGGGCGCTGACGCGGGCGCTGATCCCAGATGCGCCGTCGCTGATCGTCTGCGACGTCAGCTTCATCGGCGCGGCGAAGGCGCTAGGCGTGCCGCTGTCGCTGGCCGCGCCGCAGGCCGATCTCGTGGCGTTGATCAAACCGCAATTCGAAGTGGGGCCCGGCAAGGGCGGCGTGCTCAGCGAAGGGCGCGCGCGCGATGCCGCGCAAGCCGCGATCGCAGCGCTTGATGGGATCGAAGGTTTTCGGGTGCTTGGCGTCATCGACAGCCCGATCCGCGGCGGCGATGGCAATCTGGAGCTGTTGCTGCACGCGCGGCGCTGAGGTGGTGGCTAGAAATGTACGCCGAGGCGCACGCCGGCGAGGCGGCCGCGGCTGTAGAGATTCCACTGCATCCGACCGATGCCGATGGCCGGAAAAATCGAGCCCACGGTGCGATGGTTCTCAATATTGTTGACGAAGGCGTCCAGCGACAGCCGGCCGGTCGGTGTTTCGTAGCGCAGCACCAGATCGCTGCGGAAAAACACGGGGATTTTGTCCTCGATGTTGTTGGTGTACCAGGCGAACGAGACATCCTGCCAATAGGTTTGAACGGTCGGCGTGATCTGCCCCAGGGCGCCCAGATCGAAGACATGCGCGTAGGAGATGTACGCGCTCCAGGTCGGCGTCTGCGCCAGATCGTGGCCGGCGGCGTCGGTGACCGTGTTCCGAAACGCGCTAAAAGCAGTTGGAAAGCTGTCGAACCTCGCGTCGAGCCAAGTCACATAGCCCGAGAGCCGGTCGTTCGGCGAGAACGCCCAAAAATATTCGGCCTCGATGCCGTCAATGGTCGCTTCGGCTGCGTTGATGGTGCGGCTGGTCGGGATAGCCAAAAGCTGAATCTGCATGTCCCGGTAGGTTTCGCGAAACGCGGTGAGATTCAGGCTGACGGAATTGGAGAACAGGCGTGCGCGCACGCCGGCCTCAAAATTGATGTTGGTCTCGGGTGCGTAGAAAACAATTGCTGGGCTGGTTTCGCTCACGCCGCCGGTACGATAGCCGGTCGCCGCACTGGCGTATGCCAGAACGTTGGGCGAGATGTCGTATTCGATGGCGGCAAGATAGTTGGGGCGGCCAAATTCCGCAGTAACGGGCGGGATTTCTGTCACTTGTGAAAAGGTCGGAAAATTCTGGGCGCCGCACGTCGTGGCGCCGCCGAACAGCGGCACCTCAAACCCGTTCTGAAACGGTGATGACGCCGCGCCGAAGGGACAATAGGATTGGGTGTCCGCGCCGGTTTCGATTTTGTCGCGCGTATAGCGTGCGCCCAGCGTTAGCCGGACATCGTCGGTTAGGCTGAGCGCGGCTTGACCGAAAATCGCTTCGGTATTGTTCACGCTGCGCGCGTATTGATTGATCTGATCGACGCCGGGGGTCAATTCGGGCTGATCTTGCCCATTGGGAATCCAAATGTGGATCAGGCTGGCGCCGCCGGTGATTTCGGCGAAATGATAGATGCCGGCGACGCCGTGCCAGCGATCACCCTCGTAATTGATGTTGAGTTCGTTAGAATTCTCTTGGGTGGTCGCCGCGTTGATGCGGTAGATAAAGGGAATGGCGTTGGTGGCCCCCTCGTCGGCCAAATGGTTGTAGCCCGCCAAATAGGTCAGTGAAATTGTGTCGTTGAGCGCCAGGCGAAGGCGTGACCGAGCCGAGACAACATCAAGATGTGCGCGGTTCCGGTCGGCGAAATTGTCGGTGACGTTGTCGCCAAACGACAACGGGCCGTGGCTGGGCGGCAGAGGCGCCGTCTCATCGGCCGGGAGCTGCGTTGGGCGAGCCTCGCCATCATGGTCGAGAAAATAGGCGTATTGGGCAATCCCGGCGATGGCGCGGTCGCGCCCGTAGCTGAGGCTTGCGTTCCAGATGAGCCAGTCGCGCGGAGACCAAAGCGCCGACAGCCGCGCGCCGACGAAATCTGAGGTATCGCCATCGCTTTGCCCCGGCGTTCCACTCCGCTGAAAGCCGTCGCCGGACTCGGCAAAGCCAGCAAGTCGAACCGCCAAATGCTGCGTGATCGGTACATTGAGCACGCCGCGAAGCGTGACATCGTGTCCGTTGGTGAAACTGGCGTCCCCGTGCGCGGCGAAGGCATTTTCCGGTGCGGCGGTGATGAGGTTTAGGACGCCGCCCGTGGCGTTGCGACCGTAGAGCGTGCCCTGCGGGCCGCGAAGCACCTCGATGCGCTCAAGGTCGAACGCCGATCGCGTCAGGATGGCGCGATCGTTGGTGTAGATTCCATCGACATGGATCGCCACCGGCGTGCCCCCGGCTGACGGCGTAAAGAGATTGCTGCCCACGCCGCGGATGGAGACATCGTTCGCCACCGTCGTGTGCAGGTTCGGCGCCGCGGTCACCGCGTAAATGATATTCGAGGCGCCGAGGGTATCGAGCGCTTCTTGACCGATCGCGCTGATCGCGGCGGGCACTTCGCTAATCGCTTCCGGGCGCCGCGTCGCGGTCACGATGACGTCGTCAACCGTGCCTGATGTCGGAGCGGCGGTGTCTTGGGCCAGCGCAAGGGCGCCGCCGGACAATGCGCCGACAAAGCCTGTCGCCGCGAGCACAGCGCGCGGCATCGCCTGCACGATTGTTGACAACGCTGCTCCGGGGAGTTGCGGTTACTCGGGTTTGTTGGGCGGCGCGTCCGGCTTGGCGGCTGCCGCATCGCCCTCTGGCTTGGCGCCCGCATCCGCCGCCGCGTCAGGCGCCGGGGCGACCTCGCCCTGTTCGGGCGGGGGTGCCTTTTCCTTGGCGCCCGTCAACTGGTCGCAAGAGGCGACCGCGACAAGACAAATCAACGCGGCGATGGATCGAATGGCTGACATCGTGCCCCCCAACAGAAATAAAGAAGCTGACGCTACCATGCCCGCGGCGCGGCGCCAGCCAAGTTTTTGATGCAACGAAAAAGCCCTGGCGCGGGCGTCAGGGCTTTCAAGAGCAAGAACAATAGGGCTCGGCCTTCAGCCTTGGGGATACCATTGGCCGTCGCCGCCGCGGCACATCATGACGTCCTCACGGTACTCACGCCCGTACGGGTCGCGCATGATGCGTTGGCCCATCCGGCAATCGTTGCGTTGGTCGCCGTAACCGGTTTGGCGATAGGGGCCACCGTAGAGGTCGTCGTCTTGACCGTACGGGGCCTGAGGACCTTGGCCATATTGGTTCTGGCCGTACTGGTCGGCGGGCTTGCCGTAATAGGGGTCATACGCGCCCTGCACCGGCTGGTTGCGGCATTGCTGGTTGGAGCTGTTGCCGATCAGGCCGCCGGCGACCGCGCCGACTACCGCGCCCAAAATGCTGCCGTCGGTGCGGTGGCCGCGAGCGGCGGCCTGGCTGCCGAGCACCGCGCCGGCGATGCCGCCGATGGCGGCGCCGGTGGCGGCGCGGTTGTTGGTCTGCTGGCGGCAATATTGCTGCTGGCCGACGTGCTGATCATGGTAGGTAGGATATTGCTGCGCCGCAGCCTGCGGCGCCGCCATCAAAACCGCAGCTAAGGCGGAAGCGGCGACGAAAACTTGACCACGCATGGAAACCCTCCTGTTTGTCGCCCATGAGAAAAGCAGAACCGGCCTGAACGCGGCATGAAGCGCTTGCACAGATTGTCGAGAGCCCGCCCATCCCAGGCGCGGGCCGGCGCCTCGCCGGCCCCGGCGGCGGAGCGCGAACTGGTGCTGGACCTTATGGGCGCGCGCGGCGATGCGGTGGCCGAGAGCCCGCTTGGTCCCACTTACGCGCCGTTCGGGCTGCCCGGCGAGCGTATCCGCGCGCGGGTGGCGGGCGACCGCGCTGATATTCTGGAGATCCTGGCGCCCAGCCCAGACCGGCGCACGCCGCCGTGCGCCCATTTTGGCCGCTGCGGCGGTTGCCAGCTGCAGCATTGGGACGAGGCGGCCTATCTCGGCTGGAAGCGCGATCAGGTGGTGCAGGCGCTGGAGCGCCGGCAAATCGGCCTGGACGTTGAGGCAACCATTCCCGCCTGGGGCGAGGGGCGCCGGCGCGCCGCGTTGCACGCCAGCCGCGCGGGCGGGCGCCTTCGGGTCGGGTTTGTCGAGCGCGGCGGTGCGCGGCTGACGCCAATCGAGGCGTGCCCAGCTTTGGCGCCGGCGCTGGAAGCCATCGTGTTGAAACTCGCGCCGCTGGCCGAATTGGTGATTCCCGCCCGCGCCGACGTCACGCTGCATTGCTTGCTCACCGATGCCGGCGTTGACGTGGCGGTCAAGGGCGCGGGGCGCGCGCTGCTGCAAGATCGCGGCGCGCTGGAAGCGCTGTCGCGCGTGGCTGAGGCGCTGGACCTGGCGCGGCTCTCCATCGACGGCGACCAGATCGTGATGCGGCGCAACCCGACGCTGCGTATGGGCCGCGCGACGGTTTCGCCGCCGCCAGGCGCGTTCCTGCAACCGACCGCGCTGGGCGAAGAGACGTTGGCGCGGCTTACGCTCGAAGCGCTCGCCGGCGCCGCGCGAATCATCGATTTGTTTTCCGGCATCGGCACCTTTGCGCTGCGTCTGGCTGAGCAGGCCGAAGTCACTGCCGCGGAATCCGATGCCGACATGCTGGCGGCGTTGAAGGCCGCCGCTGACGGCGCCGCTGGCGCGCTGAAGCAAGTGACCATCTTTCGCCGCGACCTGCTCCGCACGCCGCTATCGAGCCTGGAGATGAAAAAGTTCGACGGCGCGGTGATGGACCCGCCGCGCTCGGGCGCGCGGCTGCAGGCCGAACAGATCGCCCGCGCGCCGATCCGCAAGCTCGCTTACGTCTCCTGCGATCCGGCCAGCTTCGCGCGCGACATTCGCGTGCTGACCGATTTTGGCTTTTCGCTAACCCGCGTCACCCCAGTGGATCAATTCCGCTGGAGCCCGCACGTAGAAATCGTCGGAGCTTTGTCGCGATGAAGAAAGCCGCGCCCGGATCGGAGCGCCCCTCCCCCCGACGGGGGGAGGGTAGGGAGGGGGGGCGTGCAGGCGGAACCGCAACGGCGCCACCCGTGCCACATCCTGCGCGCCCCCTCCCCCTGCCCCCTCCCGCGCGGGATCGCGTGCGAAGCCGACCAATCACCTCAGCCCAACCGCAAACCGGGTCGGGGGGGGCGGGGGAGGGGCCCATCTGGAAAAAAA
>JANNFH010000414.1:0-15205 GCA_031379565.1 Alphaproteobacteria bacterium | reverse complement strand
CCGAAACCCTTGGCTTCGGTTACGGTCATGCCCTGCAGGCCGATTTCCTGTAGCGCTTCTTTGACATCATCGAGTTTGAACGGCTTGATAATGGCTTCGATTTTCTTCATTTCGCGATCCGCCATCGGCCTCTAGTTTGGGGGCGTGTAGAAGTATTGCGCCGAGTCTGGAAGCGCGGCAGGGAGAAGCGGCGGAAAAGTCGCCACAGGCGCCCGGTGGCGAGGCGCCGGCGCCCAAAACGGCGGCGGTGCTTGGTGCGGTTCCGCAACGCAGCGTTTCGGGCCATAAACGGGCGATGCGCATCTTCCTGATCCGGCATGGCGAACCTCAGCAGGAATGGGGGCTGGGCGCTGATCCGGGGCTTTCGCCGGCCGGACATCTGCAGGCGCAGGTGGCGCGCACGAAATTGGCAGGCCTTGGGGCGCTCCGCATTATTTCTTCGCCGATGCTGCGTTGCCGGGACACGGCGGCGTCGTTTGCCGCCGCAACCGGTGTCGAGGCGACCATCGAGCCAAGGATAAGCGAAGTCCCGACGCCTGTTGGGGCCGGAGATCGGCGCGCCTGGTTGCAGCGAAATTTTCCATGGCGCCCCGCGGTGGCGCCAACCCAGTGGGCCGCGGTCGATCCGACGCTGCGGGCGTGGCGCTCCGACTTGCTCGCTGCCGCCAGCGCCTGGCGCGAAGATTGCGCCGTGTTTTCTCATTTCATCGCCATCAATGGGATTGTGGGCGCGGCGATGGGGCGCAGCGAGACCGTCGTCTGCCGACCAGATTTTGCCTCGATAACGGAATTGGCTGTTAACAATGGGCAGTGGAGTTTGCTGCGCATGGGTGCGCAAATGAGTGCGGGCGAAGTGCGGTGAGCAACGAGATCATCTCCACCGCGCAGATGCGTGCGATCGACGAGGCCGCGGGGCGGTCGGGGATCGGCACGCGCACGCTGATGGAAAACGCCGGCCGCGCCGTCGCGGACGCTATCACCGAGCGGTTCTCCCCGCGCAGATGCGCCGTGCTGTGCGGGCCGGGCAATAATGGCGGCGATGGCTACATCGTCGCGCTCTTGCTGAAGCAGCGTGGCTGGTCGGTGTGGGTGGAGACGCTGTCGGGCGGTGAGCAAGTCCACGGCGCCGGCGCGGACGCCGCCGCGGCATGGGACGGGGAAACGCTCTCGGTCGGGAGCACTAATCCGATGGCCGAATTGTTCGTTGACGCCCTGTTCGGCACTGGCCTGACGCGCCCGCTAGAGGGCGAAGCGGCGCGCCTGGCGCGTGCGCTCGGGCGCGCGCCCGAGCACGTCGTCGCCATCGACGTGCCAAGCGGGCTCGACGGAGATAGCGGAAAGCCATTGGGAGATGCTTGTTTCCGCGCTGGGCTGACGGTGACCTTCGTACGCAAAAAGGCCGCGCACGTGCTCTATCCGGGACGCGGGCTGTGCGGCGAAATTGTTGTCGCCGACATTGGCGTTGGTGGTGCGATTGTCGCAGAGCAGCAATGTTCGACCTGGGAAAACCACCCGGCGCTCTGGCAAGCAGCGTTTCCGTGGCCCGCGCCCGAGGCGCACAAGCACGCCCGCGGCCACGTGATGGTGGTGAGCGGGCCGTTTGCCCGCACCGGTGCGGCGCGGCTGGCGGCGCGTGGCGCGTTACGAGTCGGTGCGGGCTTGGTGACGGTGCTCTCGCCGCGCGAGGCGATGGCTGAGCACGCCGCGCAACTGAACGCCATCATGTTGCGCGAAGCGGAAGGCGCGGGCGCCTTTGCTGAAGCGGCCGAGAACGCCCAGTGTGTGCTGATCGGTCCCGCGTTCGGGGTCACGCCGGATCGCCGCGCCTTGCTCGACGCAGGCCTGCGCGCGCGCAATCGCTGCGCGATGGTGCTTGACGCCGATGCGATTACGCTGCTCGCGCCGTTGGCTCAGCGCGCGCTCAAAGCGGACGATGTGCTGACGCCGCATGTCGGCGAGTTCAACCGTGCGTTTCCAAAGTTGCTTGAGCAAAGCGCCTCGCGTCTCGAAGCGGCGCGCGCAGCGGCGGCGCATGCGGGAGCGGTCATGGTATTGAAAGGGCCAGATACCGTGATCGTCCATCCCGATGGGCGTGCGATCGTCAACACGTCCGGCACGCCCTTCCTTGCCACTGCCGGGGCAGGGGATGTACTTGCGGGCATCATTGCTGGGTTGATCGGGCAGGGGATGGCGAGCTTTGAGGCGGCGGCGGCGGCGGCGTGGCTGCACGGGCGGGTCGCCGAAATGCTGGGCGCGGGGCTCATTGCAGAGGATATTCCCGAGAAATTGCCCGCCGCGCTCGACGCTTTGCGGTCGCCTGACCCCACCGAGGGCGCCTCGGGCGGATCACGCCCTGTTTCGACCTAGGATTTTGCGCTAACAGGGGGCTGGGGCTGCGGGCGTCCAGGAGGGGTTTATGGTTTGGTGGTGGTGGGTTTTGCCGGGCGTGGTCGGGATTATCGGCCTGGCGATCGTGCTCTCTGGGCTCGGCTGGATGTTTCGCGGGCGCCCGTTCAAGGGCGGTCGCGGCGTCATCGGCGGCGGGCTGTTTCTCGGCGCCGCGGGCCTCGCCTCGCTGCTGGGTCTCAACATCCAAACCTATCACCGGCTCACCTATGAGCGACCGGTCGCGACGATAGAACTGCATCAGAAGGGCCCCCAATTGTTCGACGCGACGGTGGTTGAGCCGCCTACAGCGGACAATCCGGAGCCCGTCACGCGCACTTATGAAGTGCATGGCGATGAATGGCGGATCGAAGCGCGGGTGCTGAAATGGAAGCCGTGGGCGAATGTGATCGGGCTCGATTCACAATACCGGCTCGACCGTTTTTCAGGCCGTTACACCGATACGCAGCAGGAGCTAACCGGCGAGCGGAGCGCGTATGACATTCGCCCCAGCCGTCAAAGCGGCGTCGATTTATGGCCTTTGGCGCGGGATTTCAGCCAATATGCGCCTCTGGTCGATACGCTGTATGGCTCCGGCGCCTACATGCCGATGGCGGAAGGGGCGCGCTACGAGGTGCGCATTACGCAAAACGGTTTGATTGCGCGACCGACCAACGAGATGGCGGCGGAGGCTTCGTCCAGTGGTTGGCAATAGCGCTTAACGCGCTGAGCAAAAATTAGCTTTGCGGCCTCGCCAGGGTTGGGCGAGGCCGCGCGCCATCAGGCGTTCGCCAAGATCGACGCCGTCTATGTCGATGCGTGCAACAATGCGGCCATAGCGGTCGCGTCGGCCCATTGGCTGGGCTTCGACGCGGCGCGCCCGCGCGACCCATTCGACGACGTAGGCGCGTGACGCATCGGCGAGGGCGCGCTCCTCAGGGCACTCGGCTCTCGCGCCGCGCTCGGGCGCGTCGATGTTCGCGACCCGGAAGCGTTCCTCGCCATCACGAAGAGTGTCGCCGTCGATAACGACCGGTTGGGCCAGAGCGAGACCGACGGCGACCAGGGAGGTAACAAGCATGGCGTCGTGCAATATACAACCATAAGTAGTTTATAAACACTGAACACCACCAAACGGCGAAGTTGCGGGCATGCATTGACCCGGGCGAAGTGTTTCCCCCAATGGCGCCGGCTGCGGCGATGGGCGTGGACGGTTGAGTCCGAGGCGCCTAAACCCAAGCACGTGCGGACGTGGCGGAACTGGTAGACGCACTGGATTTAGGTTCCAGCGCCGCGAGGCGTGCGGGTTCGAGTCCCGCCGTCCGCACCAAAGTCGCGGGCGGCGCGGCTTGGCGCCTCGTTTCACGCATGCCATAAGCCCGCCTTTCCAAAGCGCCGGCAAAAGAATTGCAGCGTCGGCGCGCACGTCGAAAGCCCGTTCCATGCAGCTTACCGAACGCCGTTCTGAGGGTCTCCTGCGCGTTTACGATATTGTCGTGCCCGCCGCCGAGTTGGAGCAGCGGCTGTCCGCCAAGATCCAGGAAATGCAACCGCGGGTAAAGATAAAGGGCTTTCGCGCCGGCAAGGTACCGGCAAGCCACATTCGCAAGGTTTATGGGCCCTCGATGATGCAGGATATCATCAACGAGACCGTGCAGAAATCCACGCGAGACTCATTGGAGCAAGTTAAGGCCCGTCCCGCCTCCGAGCCGACGCTCGATCTTAAAAGCGACATGCGCCAAGTGGCCGCCGGCAAAGCTGATCTGCAATTTGAAGTGTCGCTCGAAATCATGCCGGAATTCGAGCCGTCCGACCTCAAGACTATCGCCATCACCCGCCCGACTGCGCCGGTGTCCGACGATCAGGTGGGCGAGGCATTGGCCGAACTGGCCCGCGCGCAACGCGTCTACGAAGAAAAAGGCGGCCCCGCCGCGGAGGGAGATGCGGTGCTGATTGACTTCATAGGCAAGATCGATGGTGAAGCCTTTGAAGGCGGCGCCGCCAACGACGCCACCATCGTAATCGGCTCGAAGCAATTCATTCCTGGCTTTGAAGACAACCTCATTGGCGCCAAGGCGGGCGAAGAAAGAGTGCTAGAAGCGGTGTTCCCAGCCGATTATGCGGTTGGCGCACTCAAAGGAAAAACCGCGCAATTCGACGCCAAGATCAAGCTGGTAAAGGCGCCTAAGGGCGGCGAGCCGGACGACGCATGGGCCGCGCAATTAGGCTTTGAGAGCCTTGGGGCGCTCAAGGACGCTCTGCGCCAAAGGTTGGAAAACGATCATTCCGGGCAATCGCGCCAGAGAGCCAAGCGCGCGCTTTTTGATGTGCTCGACGCGCAGCACAGTTTCGATCTGCCGCCGCGCATGGTAGAGGCTGAGTTCGCTCAAATCTGGCGCCAGATCGAGGCTGACCGCGCCGCCGATCGGCTTGATCCCTCAGATTCTGGCAAGAGTGAAGAGGATTTGAGGGCCGAGTACCGCAAGATTTCCGAGCGCCGCGTGCGGCTGGGGTTGTTGCTGGCAGAGATCGGCCGGCGCCACAAAGTCGAGGTGACAGACCAGGAGGTCGCGCAGGCGGTGGCGGTACAGGCGCGCAATTATCCCGGCAAGGAACGCGAAATCTTCGAGACTTATCAGCGCAATCCGGCTCTGCTCGCGCAGGTCCGCGCGCCGATCTATGAGGAGAAGGTGGTCGATTACATCCTCGAATTGATCAAGATAACCAACCAAACTGTCAGCCGCGAAGCCTTGTTTGCCGATGATGATGAGGCGCCGGTTTCCGCCGCGGCCAATGTCGAGACGCCTAAGCCGAAGAAGTCGCGCAAGCCAAAAACCGAGCCTAAAACTGAGACCGGGGCGGTCGAGGACTAGCCCAAGCTGCGCGAACCCGCATGCACGGGGCTTGCGGGCGGCGCTCAGGCGTCAAATATGAGCACCGCGCCGGAGAAGCGATTCCGTGTGCTTTGCGAAAGGCCCCCATGTCGTCGTTCGATCCCCTAGCCAGATACGCCAACCTCGTTCCAATGGTAGTCGAACAGACCAGCCGCGGTGAGCGCGCCTTCGACATCTTCTCGCGGTTGCTGAAAGAGCGGATTATTTTCGTCACTGGGGGGATTGAGGACGGGCTCGCCAGCCTCGTGACGGCGCAGCTGCTGTTTCTCGAATCGGAAAACCCGAAGCGAGAAATCGCCATGTATATCAACAGCCCCGGCGGCATCGTCACCTCTGGATTGGCGATCTACGACACCATGCAATACATCCGCAGCCCGGTTTCTACCGTCTGCCTTGGCCAGGCCGCCTCGATGGGCTCGCTGTTGTTGGCGGCGGGCGAAAAGGGCCTGCGCATTTGTCTCCCCAATGCCCGGGTGATGGTCCACCAGCCCTCCGGGGGCTTCCGCGGTCAGGCTTCAGACATCGAACGCCACGCCGAAGATATCATTGCCACCAAGCGCAGGCTGAACGAAATCTACGTTAAGCATACCGGCCAAGCCTATGAAAAAGTAGAAAAAACCTTGGACCGCGATCATTTCATGACGGCGGAGGAAGCGCGCGCGTTCGGCATCGTCGACAGGGTTTATGAGAAGCGTGAAATGGTCGAAGGCCTTATTGCGGGCCTTTGAGCGCAGGCCTGTGGTGGCTTGTGCGCTTGCGGCCCCAAGTTTGCTATGATCGAATTCAAGGCGTCCCGGGGGACGCCGGGCTGGTGAACGCTTTTGAAAGGGATCGCCCTACACCATGTGAAGGTGATTAGGCGCCGGGGGGCCATCAGGCTGCCCCGTTTCCTGTCTAGGCCGAGGGCCACGCCCGCAAAGGATGGCGAATGAGCAAAGGCACAGCCGGCGGAGAGTCCAAGAATACTCTCTATTGCTCTTTCTGCGGAAAGAGCCAGCACGAGGTTCGCAAGCTCATTGCGGGCCCGACCGTGTTCATCTGCGATGAATGCGTCGAACTCTGCATGGACATCATCCGTGAGGAACACAAAACCTCGCTGGTCAAATCCAAGGAAGGCGTTCCCGCTCCGCGCGAAATCAAAGACGTGCTCGACGATTACGTGGTCGGCCAAGAGCATGCCAAGCGCGTGCTCGCGGTCGCGGTCCACAACCATTACAAGCGCCTCAACCACGCCGCCAAGAACAACGACGTCGAATTGGCGAAGTCGAACATCTTGCTGATCGGCCCCACCGGCTGCGGCAAGACGCTGCTGGCGCAAACACTGGCCCGCATCATCGATGTGCCGTTCACGATGGCGGACGCCACCACGCTGACCGAAGCGGGTTATGTTGGCGAAGACGTCGAGAACATTATTCTAAAGCTGCTTCAATCGGCCGACTACAATGTCGAACGCGCCCAGCGCGGCATCGTCTATATCGACGAAGTCGATAAGATTAGCCGCAAGTCCGACAACCCCTCGATCACCCGGGACGTGTCCGGCGAGGGTGTGCAGCAAGCGCTGCTGAAAATCATGGAAGGCACGGTCGCCTCGGTGCCCCCGCAGGGCGGACGCAAGCACCCGCAACAAGAATTCCTGCAAGTCGATACCACCAACATCTTGTTCATCTGCGGCGGGGCGTTTGCGGGTCTCGACAAAATCATCTCCGCCCGGGGGAAGGGATCTGCGATCGGTTTTGGAGCGACGGTCCGCGATCCAGAAGACCGCCGCACCGGAGAAGTGCTGCGCGAAGTCGAGCCGGACGATCTATTGAAGTTCGGCCTCATCCCGGAATTCGTCGGCCGTCTGCCGGTGCTGGCGACGCTCGAGGATTTGGACGAGCCGGCGCTGGTGACAATCCTGACCGAGCCGAAGAACGCGCTGGTGAAGCAATACCAGCGCATGTTTGAGATGGAGAATGTGCGTCTCTCGTTCCCTGAGGAAGCGCTGAAGGCGATCTCTCGCAAGGCGATCGGGCGCAAGACCGGCGCGCGCGGGTTGCGCTCGATTCTTGAGAGCATCTTGCTGGACACCATGTTCGAGCTGCCCTCGATGCGCGGCGTGGAAGAGGTTGTGGTCTCCGCCGACGTGGTCGAGGGCCGGGCCAAGCCGCTGCAAATCTATTCCGAGCGCCGCGCCGGACAAGAATCAGCGGGCTGACCTCAGCGGCGCCCAATACGAATCGTTGCGCCGAGGCGCGCGGCTCGTTCACAGCGAAGTTCGCGCCAGACCCTTGAAGCGAGCGGCGAACACTTCCACATTTCAAGTCGTTAAAGGGTGCGGCGCTGGGGCGGATTTCCGTGTCAACTGGGCGTCCGCGTCTCAAGGAGAACTTCATGGCCGAGAGCCGTGTCCTTCCCGTCCTGCCGCTCCGCGACATCGTCGTTTATCCGAAGATGGCCGCGCCCTTGTTCGTGGGCCGTGAAAAATCAGTGCGCGCGCTCGATGAGGTGATGCGCAAGGACAAGCAGATTTTTCTCGCTGCGCAAATGGACGCGTCTGAAGACGAACCCGCGCCGGAGCGCATCTACACGATCGGCACGGTGGCCTCGGTGGTGCAGTTGTTGAAGCTGCCCGACGGCACTGTGCGCGTGCTGGTCGAAGGCGGTCACCGCGCCCGGATCGTGAAATTCAGCGAAAACGATAGCTTCTTTGAGGCCGAGATCGAAGCCATTGAAGAGGAGAACGCGGACTCCCCGGAGGCGCGTGCGATCAGCCGCGCCGTAACCGAACAATGGGAAAACTTCGTCAAGTTGTCGCGCAAGTCACCCCACGAGGTGCACCAGGCGGTTTCGGCGATCACCGAGCCTAGTCGCTTGGCTGATACGGTGGCGGCGCATTTGTCGGTGAAAATTCCCGATAAGCAGATGCTGTTGGAGTTAATCGACGTGCCGCAGCGGCTGGAGCGCATCCTCGTCCTGATCGAAGGCGAGATCGGCATGCTTCAAGTCGAACGCAAGATTCGCAACCGTGTGAAGCGTCAGATGGAAAAGACGCAGCGCGAGTATTATTTGAACGAACAGATGAAGGCGATTCAGCGCGAGCTGGGCGATGGCGACGAGGGCCGCGAAGACCTGATCGAGATCGAGGCTCGAATCAAAAAAACCAAATTGTCGAAGGAAGCGCGGACGAAAGCGGAGGCGGAGCTTAAGAAGCTCAAACAAATGTCTCCGATGAGCGCTGAATCGACGGTCGTGCGCAATTATCTCGACTGGCTGTTATCGCTGCCATGGGGCGTGAAGAAAGCGGTCAAGAAGAACATTTCTCAGGCTGAGGAGATCTTAAACGAGGATCATTACGGCCTAGAAAAAGTGAAAGACCGCATCCTCGAATATCTGGCGGTGCAAGCACGCACTCAGAAAGTACGGGGCCCGATTCTGTGTCTGGTGGGCCCGCCGGGCGTCGGGAAAACGTCGCTTGGAAAATCCATCGCCCGCGCGACCGGGCGCGACTTCGTGCGCCTCTCGCTGGGCGGCGTGCGCGATGAAGCGGAAATTCGCGGCCACCGGCGCACCTATATTGGCTCCATGCCTGGGCGCATCGTGCAATCGATGAAGAAGGCGAAGAGTTCAAATCCGCTGTTTCTTTTGGACGAGATCGACAAGCTCGGCGCCGATTACCGCGGCGATCCTTCCGCGGCGCTGCTCGAGGTGCTCGATCCTGAACAGAACGCGACGTTCAACGACCATTACCTCGAAGTCGATTACGATTTGTCGGACGTGTTGTTCATCACCACGGCCAACAGCTTGAACATGCCCCAGCCTTTGCTGGACCGCATGGAGATCATCCGCATCCCCGGCTACACCGAGGATGAGAAGCTCGAGATCGCCAAGCGCCACTTGCTGCAGAAGCAATTGGAAATGAACGGCTTGAGGCCGGGCGAGTTTTCCGTCACCGACGGCGCCATCCGCGACTTGATCCAGCGCTACACGCGTGAAGCGGGCGTGCGCAACCTCGAACGCGAACTCGCCAATCTCGCGCGCAAGGCTGTCCGGGAGATCGAGCAAAAGCAGAAGATTAAAGTTGAAATCACCACGGAGAACATCCCGGATTATTCGGGTGTGTGGAAATACCGCTTTGGTGAAACCGATCTGGAAGACCGCGTCGGTGTAGTGACAGGGCTCGCCTGGACTGAAGTCGGTGGTGATCTGTTGACCATCGAAGCCGTGCAAATGCCAGGCAAGGGGGTGATGACCGTTACCGGCAACCTCAAGGATGTGATGCGGGAATCGATTTCCGCGGCGAATTCGTACGTGCGTTCGCGGGCGATCCAATTCGGCGTCAAGCCGCCGCTGTTCCGCACCCGCGACATCCACGTCCACGTGCCGGAGGGCGCCACGCCGAAGGACGGGCCGTCTGCTGGTGTTGCGATGGTGACGGCGATCGTCTCGGTGCTAACCGGCGCGCCGGTGCGCAAGGATGTGGCCATGACCGGCGAAATCACTTTGCGCGGCCACGTGCTGCCGATTGGCGGCTTGAAGGAGAAGCTGCTCGCGGCGTTGCGCGGCGGCGTTCGCACCGTGTTGATTCCGAAGGACAACGAAAAGGACCTCGCCGACATCCCCGACAATGTGAAAGCGGGCATGAAGATCATCCCGGTGGGCACCGTGGATGAGGTTCTCGCCAACGCTCTCGCGCGTCCGCTGACGCCCATCGTCTGGACCGAAGAGGATGAATTGGCCGAGACCCGCCGCGCCCAGGGCGGCGAAGATCGCGAAGGCGCGCGACCGCACTGACGGTTTCGCCGCCGCTCGTTCCTTGCTTGCGTAAGCGAAACAAATAGCGGAAGCGTGGGCTGCGCCTAGGTGCTCGGCTTTGACAAGCGGGGCGCCCGGGGTGCTTATGTTTCATCAGAATCGATGAGGGGGTCTCATTATGAACAAGGCAGAATTGGTCGCGGCCGTCGCTGAGCGGATGGGCGAACCGAAGATGAAGGCGGAAGAGGCGGTCGATGCCGTGTTCGAATCGCTGCGTGACGCCTTGAAGCGCGGCGACGAAGTGCGGTTGCCTGCGTTCGGTGTGTTCGCTGTGTCCGAAACAGCCCAGCGCAAGGCGCGCAATCCGCAGACCGGCGCGGAGGTCATTGTTCCGGCTGGCAAGCGCGTGCGTTTTCGGCCAGGCAAGGCGCTGAAGGATGCGCTCTAAATCAGGGCTGTTCTGGCGGCCCTCGCGCATGTAGCCAAACGCAATGCTTGCAAAAATCTTTCGTCCCGCCAAGACGGCGATGCAATCGGGCAAGGCCAACGCCAAGCGTTGGACGCTGGAGTTCGAGCCAAGCGAGGCGCCAACCGCTGATGCGCTGATGGGCTGGACCAGCTCGGCCGATCCGTCGGGCCAGGTGCGGATGGTCTTCGAAACCAAGGCGCAAGCCATCGCCTTCGCGCGGGCGCATGGCATTCCTCATCAGGTCACCGAGCCGGTCGAACCAAAGCGCTTTCCAAAAGCGTACGGCGACAATTTTGCGTTCCGCCGCCGCGAGCCTTGGTCGCACTGATTGGGCCGGCGGCTGCCTGCCAGCGCGCGCCAAGAGGCGCCTGGAAGGCGGCAGTCCGAAGGTGATAAGAGCGACGCCGAGCGCCCATAGCTCAATTGGATAGAGCACCCGCCTTCTAAGCGGGCGGTTGCAGGTTCGAGTCCTGCTGGGCGCGCCAGGGCCTCTGGGTAATGTACGGAATTAATTACAGAAATTGGCTGCGCATGCGGGCGCGTTGATCTCTACCCCTTAACCTACCCCTTACTCATCGGTGTGCCCGGTCGCTTGATTGGTTGATCGCGCGCGGGGAGGGACGGAGAAGGAGCCGGTTTCCCAAAGTCCGTGCAGTTACCTGCACCACGAAGGGGCGGGGGTCGTGGCGCGCAGCTCGGATACATTGCACGCCTCAAAGCCCGCGAACGCTTGCAGGTCGCCAAGGACGCTCTGCGATATTTGGCGAAGGCGTTCGGGACGCATGTCAGCTTCGCGCTGCAACGCGATCACGTGAACCCGACGCTGATCATTCGAGGCCACGCCCGCCGCTTGTCCAAGCGGGACCGCGATGACGGTTCGCGCGCTTGTTGGCGATGGACATGTGGCAAGCTGCGCGCGCGCCCAGTCGGCGGCCCATAGCGCGCGATGTTGAGCAAGGCGCAGGTTCAATTCCGGCGCGCCGTCGGACGATGCCGATCCGAATACAAGGATGGCGGCGGCGCTGCACGCTTCCGGCGGCGGCGTGAGGCTCTGTACGACCCGCCCATCGTCCATGCGTGCGGTCAAAGTTCGATAGCCGCTGCGCCAATACACTTCGCCGGGGCGACCATCAGCGATCAGAGCGATGGCATGGCCTGCCTGCGGGCGCTGGTCGGCCAAGGGTGCCGTCGCCGCAACGCGCGGATGTTCGCGTGCGGCATCGTGTGCGAAGCGGCTGTTAGCAGGCTGCAAAGCCGCCCACAGGGCGTGGACTTATGCTGTTCCGTTTGGCGAGCGGACCCATAATGTGGAGACCACGCCAACGACAGCCAGCGCCAAGCCCGCCGCCGCTGAAGTCATGAAGCGCGAGCTTGGAGGCCTGAACGCCAGCGGGCTAGGGCGCATGCCGCGAGCATGAGCATGGCTGCAGTGACGACGGCGCCCCAAAGCCGCATGCGCGCGCTCCCTCGGCTTGCTAACCGTGAGGCGCATCACGCGCGCACACGACAATCCCAAAAATGAAACGACAACGCCCCACGGCTTTTGGCAAAGCAAAACTCGAACGAGTTGACCGGCACTCAGCCCATTGGCGCAAAGGGAAAACTCGCGCGCTGTACCGCGCTGGCGCGGCTCTGACGCTTGCACTGACCGTGAGCATTTTTCTTTTCACGATACGGTAAGGGTGCAATCAATAGGCACGGGAGGGCGCGATGGCGGACAGCGTCGCAGCGACAGAGGCGGGCGAAGACCGCCGGCGGGGAGTTCAGCACTGGATCGAGAGAAGCTGCGGAGAACTCGCCCGCCGCGATCCCACCCGGCTCATCCATGACGTGTTCTACAGCCCCAGCATCGGACCGGTGGCGGCCTGGCTAATCGGCGGGCTGATCGCCTTGGTGGCGTGGTTGACCGTGCACTACGCACCGGCGCGGTCGCGCGCGCGGACGCAGCTGATGGCGCGGATGGCGCCGGCATCATTCCGGTGGTGACTGGATATTGGACGCTCGCCGCAGTCGCTGCGCTCACCCTCATGGCCGGCATGCAGCCGGTGCTGGAAAAACGCTTCACGGCCGACTGGGCCGAGCCGCTGTCGGGTTGGTTCGCGCGCCAAAGCTTGGCGCTGCGCGCGCCGATCGTGCTCATTGGCCTTGTGCTCAATGTGCTCTTCTACATCCCGGCCTGGGCCTTCAGCCTGCTCGACTACCTGCTCGCGCGGCCCATCGCCATCATCGCCGGCGCGAAGTTTTCGCCGTTTTGGCTGCGCTACGGCGTGTTCCTGATCTGGATGACGATCAGCATCGCTGCGGCGTGGGCGGCGCCTGCGCCATTGGGACTCTACGGCTTTGCCTTCGGCGTCGCCCTTGTGATTGGCCTAGTGCGGCGCTGGAATTGGGTCGAGCGGGATCGCGAAGCCTTCTTCGTTTCGCGCAAGCAAGACCACGACAACGAACGCATTGGCTTCGCCGAGGATTTGCGCGACGAGGCGCTGGTCGCCATCATATTCCTGTTCGTGTTGATCCCATTGGGCTTGCGCCAAATCGATCTCGCCTATCCAGACACTTTCAGCGTCGGCGGCGAACACGAGCACAGCGCCAGCGTGCTGGCCTGGCTCGGCTTCTTCGGCGCGGAATTAGCCAAGTCTGTCCCGTTCGTGGATTGGTCGGAAGTATTCCACGTCGCCAACGGCTCGCCCATTGAACCGGGCACCGTGTTGGGCGCGCAGGTGGTGTTCGCGATGCGCGCCATGCTCGATTTGCTGATGATAGCGGCGGTAGTGCAGGCGGTGCAACTCGCCGCGCGGCTCGCCGAGCAAAAAGCAGCCTTCGCCGCCGGCAAGATCGACATCCTTGAACCGTTCGTGGAACGTACGTGCTTGCATGCGCTCGGCGTAGCGATTGATCGGGCCGGCGCCGGCAAAGTGGTCGAGCAGAAGCGGGTGGCGTCGTTCCCGTCCTACAGCCCTGACCGCTTGGAGCAGATAATCAAAGGCGGCCGCAGCGCAGTGCAGGCGACCGCCGATCCCACCGCACGGCGCGCGGCCTTGGCGCTGGCGGCAAAGCATGCGGCGCTCGTGGGGCACCCAGCGGAGGCGCGCCCGCTTATCATTCACGCGACGGGCGATCCGGTCGAAGCCAATCGCCGTTTGGCGCTGCGTATTCAGCATGAACTGGAACCGACGGCGGCATTGGTTGCGGCGTACACGCGCGCCAAAGCGGCCAAGGCCCAAGGCGGCGCCATCGACGCAAACGTCCTGCTTCAGGAGCTTCAGGAACCGGAACGTCCGCTGGTGCGGCGCGCGATCCACAGTGCTTTTGGCGAACTCGACGTGATGGTTCCGCTCCCGACGGGGCGGTTCTTGATGGGTGCGCCCGAACGTGAGATGAACTCAGTTGAGCAGGAGCGTCCACAACACGTTGTGCATGTCGCCGCGTTCGAGATCGGAAAATATCCGGTTACCTTCGAGGAATACGACGCCTTTGTCGAAGTCACGGGCGCGGACCGGCCAAGGGACTTGGGGAGTCGTGGCAAATGCCCGGTGATCTGCGTCAACTGGAACGACGCCAAGAAGTACATCGCCTGGCTCAACGAATGGAGCGGCGGCGGCTTTCGCTTGCCGTCGGAGGCTGAATGGGAATACGCATGCCGAGCCGGCACCACGACGCGCTATTCGTTCGAAGGCGATGAGGCGCGATTGGGCGAATATTCGTGGTTCGGCGGCGAAAAGGGAAACTCCGAACGCAAGACCCATCCGGTAGGCGAGAAACGTGCTAACGGATTCGGCCTCCACGACATGCACGGCAATGTGTACGAATGGTGCGAAGACCCTTGGCACGATACCTACGAAGGCGCGCCGCAGGACGGGTCGGCGTGGACCGACGGTGGCGACGCCTCGTTGCGCGTTGTTCGCGGTGGCTCTTGGGGCGACTACCCACGAGGCCTCCGGTCGGCGTACCGCTACTCGGTCGCTTCCACCCACCGGGACAGCAGCATGTTCGGTTTCCGTTTGGCCAGGACCGTTTCACCTTCCGACTCCTGACACCTTTGCGGCGGGATCCTCCAACGCATGCCGCATATGCGTGTTGCCACTCATAGCTTGCGCTGTGTGACGCCGCTTTTCGGCGACCTGAAGCGCCGGCCCCGCGCGCGCAACAACACGCATCGCCTGCGCGGGACGCGGATTCAAGGGACGCTGGCGCTCTTTGCCCTTGAGCCCGCGCCCCTCATGCGCAGGCGCGGAAGGGGTGGGTCGCACGCGCGGCCCCGGCGCTCCTGTTTGGCGTCAGGAAGCAAAGGAACTTCCCCTGCGTGGTCCTCACGGTTGGGTCGTACAGTCGCTGGCGCCGCCACACATAGGTCAATGGCCCGAGCCTGAACTCATCGCGGCGTTTGTGGAGCGGATCGGGTCGCTGCGTCCAAAGCTAGTCAGCTTCAACGGCCAACGCTTCGATACCGGGCCATGATTAATTCGGTGGCCGTGCCGGGGTTAGAGGCGCGCGGCTACTTAAAAAGGTACACCGATGAAGCCGTCGATCTGTGCGACGTGCTGGCGTCCTACGACGGGCGCGCCAAGATCAGCCTCGACAGCCTCAGCCGCGGCTGGGCCTACCCGGCAAACCCGACGACATTCAAGGCAAGCAGGTCGCGGGCTACGTGAAGCAGGGGCGTATCCAAGCCGTCGCCGACTATTGCGAGACCGATGTGGTCAACACCTATCGGCTCTGGTTG
>JANNFH010000376.1:0-8508 GCA_031379565.1 Alphaproteobacteria bacterium | reverse complement strand
GCTTATCGCCAATCGTGGCGCGATTGCTTGCCGCATTATCCGCACGCTTGACCGAATCGGCATCAAGAGCGTTGCAGTATATTCCGACGCCGACCGGCATTCGCGCCATGTCAGGCTTGCCGGCGAAGCCCTTCGCATTGGCCCGGCGGCGGTAAACCAATCCTATCTCAACGTCGACGCTATTCTGGCAGCCGCCAAGGCGACAGGCGCAGAAGCGATCCACCCTGGATATGGATTTCTGTCTGAGAACGCCGCATTCGCGGAAGCTTGCAGCGCGGCTGGCATCATCTTCATCGGACCCGAGCCGTCACACGTGCGCGCCTTTGCTCTAAAGCATACGGCACGCGAACTTGCGGAGAAAGCCGGCGTGCCGCTGGCACCAGGATCAGGCCTCGTTGCAACTGCAGAAGATGCACTCCGCGAAGCGCGCCGAATAGGTTTTCCCGTGATGCTGAAAAGCACCGCGGGTGGCGGCGGCATAGGTCTGCAACTTGTCGAGATGGAAGCCGATCTGGCACCCGCATTCGAGCGCGTGCAGCGCCTTGCCGCCAACAACTTCAAAGACGCTGGCGTGTTCATCGAAAAATACGTCGCGCGTGGCAAGCATATCGAGGTGCAAATTTTCGGCGACGGCAAGGGGCGCGTTGTAGCGCTCGGTGAACGCGATTGTTCAGCGCAGCGCCGCAATCAAAAGGTGATCGAAGAGGCGCCCTCAGCTTTGCTCGACGAAAAAACCCGCGCCGCCATGGGTGCGCAGGCCGTGGCGTTGGCGCAGGCGGTGCAATATGACAGCGCCGGCACGGTTGAGTTCGTCGCTTCGGGCGCCGACAAGAGCTTCTATTTTTTAGAAATGAACACGCGCCTGCAGGTCGAGCATCCGGTCACGGAAATGATTACCGGGCTAGATCTGGTCGAGCTTATGATCCGCGTCGCCGCCGGCGAAAAGCTGGCGATGAAGCAGAAGGACCTCAAGATCAAAGGTTGGGCGGTTGAGAGCCGCATCTACGCCGAGGATCCGTACCGAGACTTCCTGCCTTCGATCGGGCGCCTGCGCGCCTATCGCCCCCCGCTTGAGGGCAGAAGCGGCCAGACCGAAGTCAGAAACGATACCGGCGTCCGCGAGGGCGATGAAATCTCGATGTTCTACGATCCGATGATCGCCAAGCTGGTCACACACGGGCCGACGCGCCTCGCCGCCATCGACGCCCAGGCCCGCGCGCTCGATCAATTCCTGATCGATGGCATCCAGGACAACATCTCGTTTCTCGGCGCGGTGATGGAGGAGGCGGATTTTCGCTCCGGCACTTTCACCACCGCCTACATCAAGCAACACTTCCCCGACGGATTTCACGGCGCGGCGCCAACTAAGACGCAGCAGCGCTTGCTGATCGCCTGTGCTGCATTGGCGCGCTCCTTCACGGCGCGGCGAGCAGCTGAGACCAGCGGTCGGCTCAATGGCGCGGCCAATGGCGCCCAGCGCGCCTGGGTGGTCATCCTCGACGGCGTGCATCATCTCACCGAAGTGGCGCTCGACGAGGCCGGCGCCAGCGTTGCGATCGACGGCAAGAAACACCGCATCGACACCGCCACCCGCCCCGGCGCACGCGTGATCGAAGGCCAATTCGACGGCGCGCCGTTCGCGGTGAAAATCAAGACAGCGCCTGAAGGTTATACATTACGCTATCGCGGCGTCAGCGTGCTGGCTTTGGTGGCGACCCCGCGGGGAGCGGAATTGCACAAGGGCATCCCGGCGAAAATTCCCGCCGACACCTCAAAGTTGATCCTCTCGCCCATGCCTGGCCTGGTGGTCTCCATCGAGGTGAAGGCGGGGCAGGACGTGAAAGCCGGCGAAGGCGTCGCCGTGGTCGAAGCGATGAAAATGCAAAACATCATCCGCGCCGAACGCGACGGCGTGGTGGCGAAGGTCAATGTCGTCCCCGGCGCCAGCGTAGCGGCCGACGAGGTGATGCTGGAATTGGCGTGAGCACCATCCCTTCTCCCCGTGCCCGGGGAGAAGGTGGCGCGCAGCGCCGGATGACGGGCGGCGCTACACCACAATCGGCTACGGCGAAACCCGGCCCGTCGCGTCCAACGAAAGCGCAACGGGAAGGGGGCATAACCGACGCGTCGACGTCGTGCTGCAACCTGGCGTGGAATGAAGTGATGCTGGAGACGTGGTGGATGAGTCCCTTCTCCCCTTGCTAGGGGACGAGCAAATCGACCTCTCCCCGCTCGCGGGGAGAGGTGATGCTCTGCTTTATGGTCGGAGGCGCCTAAGCGGTCCGTTGCTTCGTCGTGTAATCCACGATCGCCAGCAGGATGAACGCGGCGCCGACCGAGCCCATGATGACGGCGGGGATCAGCATGTCGTGGTCGCCGCCGCCGCTTAGATAGGTTGCGGTGACGAAGCCGCCGGCTAGCCCCAGCAAAATGACGCCGCTGCCCAGGCTTTTGCGCGCGCGATTGCCCTCTTGCAGCATGTGCTCGGTGAGTTGGGCGACCAGAGATGGGTCAAGCGGCTGGCCGCGGTCCATAGCCTTCGAGATGAGATCGTGCGCCGAGCGCTTGGTGCGCTCTCTCGCCAGCACCGGCACCAGGATCACCGCGGCCAAAAAGCCAAAGAAGATCGCGGGTATGAAGATTTCGGGTTGCATGTATTTAGCTCCATCAGCACGGGGATTTTCCTCCCCTTGTTGAAGAGATGCCGAGGCGCTTTGATTTGGACGCAAACCGCGCGCTGGGCCCGGCGCGCGCCGGACCCAGCGCCCAGGCACGGGTTATGGGGTGCGGTCGATCACAATGGTTCCAGTTTGCGTCCGCGTCTGGCCGTTGCGGCCGGTGATTGTGCGCTCCGCCGACCACACGCCCGGCGCCGTGCGAACGGCGTCGGCATCGACAATTCTGGTATCGCCATTGGCGAAGACGCGGGTGCGATCATGGCTGTAAGTTCCCGCCTGAGCGTTCCAAGTGCGCTGATCGTGGATGCTGGTTTCGGCGCCATTGGGGCCGACGACGCTGGCCCGGCGGGTGCGTTGACCGTGCGTGCGTTGCACGCTCGATTGGCCCTGATAGGTCCCGTGTTGGGTTTGTACCGTGGCGGTCGCGCTGCGCGCGCGCGCCTCAGCGGGCGCGGCGGCGGCGAAGGCGCTGGCGGCGATGAGCGCGGCCATGAAAAGTGCGCGTCCCTGTGTCATAGCTTATTCCTTTGGCTTGATTGTCCTCGGTCATTCCAACGCGCTGGCGCGGCCAATCCGTCGCAGAAAAATTCCGCAGGCGAGCCCGACGGAAACGCGGTTAAACGCCGTTGAAGAGGTGAGACCAACGGGGAAACTTGCGTATGGTGAAGGCAATATTGGCGGGGCTTGCGATTTTCTTTGCCGCCGCAGGCGGGGCGGCCGAGGCCCAGGAATTCGATCTCGACTCCGTCGATGCCAACCGCGACGGCGCGGTCACCCGTGCTGAAGCGCGCGGCGCGCGCGCGGCCATGTTCGTCCGCTCCGATCTCAATCAGGACGGCCTCTTGGACGTAGCCGAGCGCCAAGCGGTGATCCAAGTCATTGCCGCCCGCGCCGCGCGCGGCCTAGAGCGCGCGGACGCCAATCATGACGGCCTCATCAGCAGGGCCGAGTTCATGAATCAACCCTATCGCGGGTTTGATTTCTTCGATTGGGACCGAAATGGTGTTTTGAGCCCCGCCGAAATCACCGCCTTGCGCGCGAGGCTGGGCCAGCGATGATGGGGCAATTGTGATTCCACTCCCCGGCGCAGGCTCGCGCGATGCACGATCCGGACGCAGATCTGATCCAACGCGCCGGCAAGGGCGAAGCGCGTGCGGTGGAACTCATCGTCCAGCGCCACGCCGAGCGCTTAATCAGGCTTTCGCGGCGCATGCTGGGCGATGGCGCCGAGGCCGAGGACGTGGCGCAGGAAGTGTTTCTTCGGGTCTGGCGCGAGGCGCCGAACTGGCGACCGGGCGAGGCAAAATTGCAGACCTGGATGCACCGCGTCGCGCTAAACCTTTGTTACGATCGGCTGCGCCGTCGGGAAACGCCAGACGCGGAAGCAGGCCTGGCGGTCGCCGATCCTGCCCCATCGCCCGGCGATGTCTGGCTGGAGGCGCAGCGCGCCGAGCGCGTGCGGTCGGCGTTGGCGCGGCTGCCGGAACGCCAGCGGGCCGCGATTGTGCTGTGTCATTTTGAGGAGGTCAGCAATATCGAGGCAGCGTCCGCTCTTGGCGTTAGCGTGGACGCAGTGGAATCGCTGCTGGCGCGCGCCCGGCGTGCGTTGAAAACCATGCTGGCGGATGTGGCGCCGGATATGGGCGAGCTTGGCGATGTCAGAAGGGAGTGAAACGATGGATGCGGCCCGGTTTGAAGAGATTGTCGCGGCCTATGGCGCCGAACCGCGCCGTTGGCCGGAGGCTGAGCGCGCGGACGCCGAAGCCTTCGCCGCCCGCCCAGAGGCTGCCTCCATGATGGCGGAGGCGGGTTCGCTCGACGCGCTGCTGGACGCAAGCGCGGAAATCACGCCGCTTAATTTGGCCTTCGTGCGCCGCGTGATTGCGGCGGCGCCGAAGCCGACTTCGCGGCTGAATTGGCGCCCCGCTGCGGCCTTGGCGGCGTCGGCGTTGATCGGCATGGCGCTTGGTTTTGGCGGCGCACGCCAAGCGGCCGAGGCACACGCGGCGGCGGCGGTGCTGGACATGGCCTTTGCAGAGGGAGGCGAGGGTTGAGCGAAAAATCGATTCCCTGGCCGGTCCTGTTTTTGGTTTCAGCGGCGTTGAACATCCTGACGCTCGGCGCGGCGCTCGGCTATTGGTTGGGCGGAGGCGGCGGTCGCGGCGGCGCCGAGACTGTTGGGCTCGCGGCGCCCGCGGCGGTTATGGCGGCGTTGCCGGCGGAGGTTCAACCCCAAGTGCAGCGCGACCTGGCCCTTGCCTGGTCACGCGCGCAGGAGGAACGCGAGGCGCTGCGCGTCGCCAACGACCAGGTTATTCAACAGATGCAGGCCGAACCCTACGACGCCGCCGCGATGCAGGGCGCACTGTTGCGTCGGCGCGAAGCTGGCGCCGCCATCATTGGCCGGTTCCAGGGCGCGGTGGCTGAAACTCTGAGCCGGCTGACGCCAGAACAGCGCCGCGCTGCAACCGCCGCATTGATCGAACAGCGGCGCGATTTTCGCGCGCGGCGGCGAGAGGGCGAACACCCGTTGCTGGAGCGCAGGCGCGAACGGCGCCGCCAATAGCGCGCCGCATTCTAGCAGCAGCGATGTTGCATTAGAGCCGGCGCGCGGTGCGGTCGGCTGGCGCTTGGGTTTGCTCGGGCGCGCGCAGGTGTGAGAGCGCGCGAATGGCGATCGCCTGCACCGGCGCCAGCACGACGCGCCCAAGCCGGCGCGCGATGCGGTCGGCGGGTGTGGGCATAAGAGCGGCGACGGAATTCATGCGTGCAGTGTGGGGCGTTGCGCCGCGCACCGCAACAACAGGATGCTGCTAGACTGAGTGTATGCGGTTTTCCTGACTGGATTGCCTCAAGCCAATTGGGAACGGCTCAGAGCAGCGGCGTTGCATCAATGGTTACGCCGAACACATGTTCGAATGATTCGCGTAGCGCCGCATCGACATCCGCCATGCGCGTGCTGCGACCCAAGGCGGCGAGGCTGGTGATACCGAGCATCGGATCGCTGATTCCGCACGGCGCAATCCCGGAGAAATGCTCTAGCTCTGGCGCGACATTGAGCGCGATGCCGTGAAAGCTCACCCATTTGCGCAGGCGCACACCGATGGCTGCGATCTTGTCGGCGCGCCCGGCGCCTCTGTCGACCCAAACTCCGACAAGGCCCGGCTTGATGGAGGCTTCGACGCCGAGCCGCCTCAACGCGCCGATCAGCCAACGTTCGAGATCGGCAACGAAGCGGGTTACGTCGCGCCCGCGCTGGCGCAGATCGAGCATGACGTAAACCACGCGCTGGCCTGGCCCATGATAGGTGAATTGCCCGCCGCGCCCAGTTTTGAACACTGGAAACCGTTCCGGGTCGCGCAAATCGCCCGGCTTTGCCGATACGCCGGCGGTGTAGAGCGGGGGGTGTTCGAGCAACCAAGCCAGTTCGCCAACGCCGCCCTCGGCGATCGCCGCCACTCGCGCCTCCATCGCCGCTACAGCCGCGGTATAGGAGGTCAATCCCGGCGATTCCGCCCATCCCGCCGCTACGTTCACCGCCTCTCAATCCTTTCGGGTTCGACTGGAGACTCAAACATGTGGGGCGAGCAAGTGTCGAATAAAACGCAGATGCATTCGGTTGAGGTCGAGTTGGCTGTGGTGCTGGGCCGCTGCTCGATGCCGATGCATCAATTGCTGCGCATGGGCCGGGGCGCGGTCATTCCCCTGGACACCCGCGAGAACGACCAATTGTGGATTCTTGCCAATAACCACCCCATCGCCAGGGGCGAAATCACGATTCAGGGCGAACGGCTTTGCATCACCGTCACTGAGGCTGCCGATGTCCATGAATTCAACGCCCTCGCCTAAAAACAACCGCTCGGGGCTGGACACAAGCTTATCAATTTGTTCATGTCGGCTTCAGGCGTGGGACGCCATTTTGCCGAAGCGCGCCAGAGCCTGGCGCGCTTAACCCCTGGGGGTACTTCATGTCACCACTCGCTCGTCTTCTCGTGGCTTCCGCCGCGATCGCTTCGGTGTTCGTAGGCACGGCCGCGGCGCAGGATTTTAGTCAAAATCCAACTTACGGCACCGCGGCTCTGGCCACCGGGTTTACGCCCGATCCCTACGTCGTGAACGTCCAATCGGGCGGCTCGATCGATTCCAGCCATCTCGGCGGCGCCTGCCGCGGCTTTGTCGCCAACGCGCCGGACGTGCGGCTGAACTTCACTGGCGGTAATTTGCCCTTGATCATTTCGGTTGCCGCGAGCGCGGACACCACCTTGGTGGTCAACGCCCCGGATGGCCGCTGGTATTGCGACGATGACAGCGGCAATGCCGGCATGAACCCGATGGTCCGCTTCAACGGGCCTCAATCGGGCCAGTACGACATCTGGATCGGCACTTATGGCAATTCCAGCCTGCAACCGGCCCAGCTCCACATTTCCGAACTTTACACCCAATAAGCCGCTCTTGCGGCTGAAACGGCGAGGGCCGGGGCGCATGCTCCGGCCCTTGTTCGTTCCGTCTTGTTCGTTTTGGGGCGGTCTGCTAGGCCGCGCGATCACATGCGCTCGTGGCGGAATTGGTAGACGCACTGCCTTGAGGTGGCAGCGAGTAACATCGTGGAGGTTCGAGTCCTCTCGAGCGCACCATTCCGACCGAGATGGCGCTGCGCCGCATACTGCCAGGGGGCGGTGGCCAGCACTAACTTCTTGTCGCGCGCATTCGCAGCTTGACGAAGCGCCCGACGCGGCGTTTTGGGGTCGTGCATAGCGCCAACGAAAAAGCGACCGCCGATGAAAACTGAAGAACAGACGGCGGCTGAGGCGCGTCGGGCGCCGCCTTCCGAGGATTCGCACTTCCTTGCCCGCGTCATTGGCGCGGCGGGCGATCGCGATGGGCCGCTCTTGCGCCGGCTGCTGAAAGAGCTCGATCCGGCTGACCTCGCCGACGTGGTCGAGCACATGCCGCTCGAGGCGGCGCTGCATGTGGCGCAATTGATCGGGCGGGAGTTGCCGGCGGAATTCCTCGCCAACCTCACCTGGGAACGGCGCGAGAAAATCTTGCCCGAGCTGCCGGCCGATTACGTGGCCCATGCGCTCAGCGAACTTGACACCGATGACGCCGCCGCCGTCGCCGCCGACATCGACGAAAAGGATCTCGGCGCGGTGCTGGCCGCCGCCGACGAGGACACCCGCCACGTCGTTGAAGAGGCGCTCTCCTTTGAGGAGGAGACCGCCGGGCGCCTGATGCAGCGCGAATACGTCGCTGCGCCTGAAGGCGACAGTGTAGGCGATGTGATTGATCGCATGCGCAGCGACGCCGCCGAACTGCCCGATGTGTTTTTTGAAATCTATATCGTCGATCCAATGATGCGCCCGGTTGGCGCGGTGAATGTGTCGAAGCTGCTGCGCGAAGCCCGGGATACGAAGGTGGCGGCGATCATGCAGCCATTGAAGGCGCTGGTGCGCCCGGAGATGGACCAAGAAGAAGTCGCGCACACGTTCCAGAAATACCACCTCGCTTCCGCGCCGGTGGTGGATGCGGCGGGGCGCTTGACCGGCACTGTGACGGTGGACGACATCGTCGACGTCATCAGCGAAGAGGGCGAGGAGGACTTGCTCAAGCTCGCCGGCGTTAGCGAGGCGAGCCAATCGGATTCGGTGTTGCGCTCGGTAGGTGCGCGGGCGCCGTGGATTTTGGTGAACCTCGCCACCGCGCTGGCGGCCTCGACCATAATTTCTCAGTTTTCCGGTTAGATCCTAAGCCTGGTCGCGTTGGCGGTGTTGATGCCGATCGTGGCGTCGATTGGCGGCATTGCCGGCTCGCAGGCGCTGGCCGTTGCGGT
>JANNFH010000367.1:0-13433 GCA_031379565.1 Alphaproteobacteria bacterium | reverse complement strand
GACGTCGGCTTGATCAACGGTGGGTTTTTCGTTTGCGAACCGGGCGTGTTTGATTTGATCGACGGCGATGACACGGTGTGGGAGCAAGCGCCGATGCAGCGTCTGGTCGATCGTGACCAACTCGCATCGTTTCGGCATTTCGGGTTTTGGCAGCCGATGGATACGCTGCGTGACAAGGCGGTGCTTGAAAAAGCATGGGCAGGAGGCGCGCCATGGGTAAGAGCCAACCCGGCATCCGCGTAGGGACGCGCGCCTTCGCGATCGGCGGTCTGACGGCTCTCCTGGTGTCGTGCGCGCAGCCAAACGCCGCCGGAGCGAGGACCATCGTAGAAGACTTCGAGAGTGCGTCGTCTTTCGGGCAGTGGACGTTTTCCAATGGCGCTGAATTTCCCGGCGCAACCGGCGCATTCCAGCGAAGCGAAGGTCGCCACGGCCGCGGCGGTTCGCTGAATTTTGCCTTCACCTGCGTTACACCGGAGAGCTGCGGCGCCTATGTGGGCGCTGAACTGGAATTGGATTCGCCGCTCCGCCCCGCCCCGCACAGCGTGTTGTCGTTCCAGGCTTTGCCCTATCCCCACGCCGACATCGCCATCCGCCTGCGCGACGAGAGCGGACAAACCCTGCAATATCCGATTGCGGCGACAACGATCGAACAGCAGGCGTCAAGCGGCTGGCGGCGGTTGTCGCTACCGCTCGATCGGTTCGCGGATGAGCATTGGGGCGGCGCCAACAATGGGCGCTTGAGCGGGGGCATCATCAGCATTTCCGTTCTTGCCCGCGGCGGTGGCCCAATGCGCGGCGCCCTCGGTCTGGACGACATTCAGATCACCGATGTCGCTGAGCAGACTTATGGGCTCGACACCAACCTGGGACCCGATCCGACCACCCTTCCCGTTGACGCGCCTGAAATTGGCGTCAACGTCGCGAACTTCGAGAACCCCGAGGCGCTCGGCGCAGCACGCGAGGCCGGCGTCAGCGTCGTGCGTGCGGACCTGACCTGGAACGCGGTTGAACGTGACGGGCGGTTCGTTTTCGCGAACGCTGACGTGTGGCTCGAACACCTAGCACAACGCGGCCTGCGCGCGCTTTGGATTCTCGATTACGGACACGACGATCATGGCGGTGGCGGCGCCGTGCGGAGCGAAGCCGATCGCGCCGCGTTTCAGCGTTACGTGTCAGCCTCGGCGGCGCATTTTCGCGGACACGGCGTAAGTTACGAAGTATGGAACGAGCCCGATGTCGAGGGCGACCGCTATTACGAGCCGGCGGACTTTGGCGAACTCGTGCGCGATGCCGCCGCCGCCGTACGCGCGGCTGACCCGCGTGCACCGATCGTCACGGGAGGCCTATCGTGGGGCGATTATGGATACTTCGCCGCCATGTTTGGCGCGCTCGGAAATGCCGCGCCTGTGTCAGCGATTGGCTTTCATCCCTACCGCGGCGGCGCACCCGAAAACGCCGCGGGAGATTTCGGACAGATCAACGCCATGATCGCGCAGGCGCTTCCACCAGCGACGCCGATCTGGGTCACCGAGTGGGGCTATTCCGCCGCTGAAGGTAGCGCCGATGAGCGTGCGGCGGCGACGCGCGCGCAGCAAGGCATCCAATTGGCGCGCCAGATGCTGACGGCGTGGGCCGTACACGCACCGCTGGCGGTCTGGTACGAATTGCGCGATCGCGGCGAAGAAGCACGAAGCAGCGAGCAGAGTTTCGGACTGCTGGATTTCGGTGGACAGCCGAAGCCCGCCCTCGACGCCTTGCGTACCTTCACCCAAGCAGCCGCGAGACGCCGGCTCACCGGCGTACTGCAAGACATGCCCGAAGCGGCGCACGGTCTACGGCTTGAGGGCGAACACGACACGATGTTCGTGCTATGGACCGAGGCGCCAGATGGGCGCCTCGTCATCAACACGCCGCAAAGCGCGTTGATCGAGGCCCGTGACGTGTTTGGCGCGACCTTGCCGATTGCACGCGCCGTAGCGCAGGCTAGCTTTACGCTGACCGGGTCGGAAGGCCCGATCTATCTGCGTGTGAGCCGCTAGATTCAATGCGCCTCGCCGTCGCCATCGCCACTACCGGACGCGCGGCGCTGCTCAAGCAGACCGCGCCAACAATGCTGGCGCAAACTCGCGCGCCGGATCGGTTCCTGGTCGCCGCGGCCGCGCCGGAGGATGTCGAGGGATTGGCAGCCATCGATCCACGCATCGAGATCATCATCACTCCGCGCGGCGCTTCAGCTCAGCGCAATGCGGCGATGAACCATTTGCGGGGCCAGTGCGACGCGGTTGTTTTCTTCGATGACGATTTCGTGCCCTCCGCGAGCTTCCTCGCTGAGACAGAGCGGCTTTTTCTCAGCCATAGCGACGTAGCGGCGCTAACGGGCTGGGTCATCGCCGATGGCGTTGGAATTGGCGGGATCAGTTTCGACGCGGCAATCGAAGCCCTGCGGGCGCCGCCGCAGCCAGAGCCACGTACGAATGGGCAAGAGATTTGGGACGTCAATCACGTCTACGGCTGCAACATGGCTGCGCGCATGCCGCGCGCCGCGGAAGTTGGCTTTGACGAACGCCTGCCGCTGTATTCCTGGCAGGAGGACCGCGACTTTTCGCGCCGCCTTGCCGCCCATGGCCGCATCGTTCGCACGCATGCTTTGACCGGCGTGCATCTGGGCGCGACCAAGGGCCGCTCGCCTGGCCTGCGGTTGGGCTATTCGCAAGTCGCCAACCCGCTCTATTTATTGCGCAAAGGAACGATGCGGCCACTCGAGACGGCGAACCTGGTGGCGCGCAACGTCGCCGCCAATGCACTGCGCGCGTTTAAGCCCGAGCCATGGGTCGATCGCACCGGTCGCCTTCGCGGCAATGTGCTGGCCCTCGCCGACGCTGCGCGCGGTCGTTTCACACCAGAACGCATTCTCGACCTTTAGACCCGATCCCGAACAGTGTTTACGCGGTCTTGGGACGAGAACGGGACATTTTTGGATGTAGAGCGGCGCACCCGCGCGCGCTGGCCCTTTAGCCGCGGCCTTGAGCTGACGATGGCGCCGGCTCTGCAATCTCACTCTGCCCGCCCTGCCGCATCATCCGGACCGCGGCGCGCTGGGCCACTGGCGCGGCGGCAATGGCGGCATAGACCCAGAACATATTGGGCAATGCTAAATCCGGCGATGACGCCGACATCGCCGCAATCGTGCAACAGAGGGCGAATGCGCCGGACGAGACGACGGCATCCTCGCCCGTGCGCGGCCGGCGAAACACACGCCGGGCCAACGCCGCCATCGCCAAGGCAAACAGAACGAGGCCGGGCGCACCGATGGCGCCGAACAATTGATAGATCAGGCCGGAAGATCGCGCCGCGCCGTAGCCGACGCCAAGCAATCCGGTATCGAGCGCGTTTTGCACCGCGCTTTGCGCCCACCGCGCCCGCTCAAGGCCCGAGTTCGACGAGCCTTTGCGCACCGTCATGTCCTCGATCATCGTGCGCAAGCCGGCCAGCAAGCCGTCCTGCGCGGAATACACGAAAATAAGCGCCAGCACCGCCAGGAACACACCGACAAGCACGACCATCAAGCCGCGTTCATGGCGTTTGCGGTCGCCGTCGAGGAAGGCGTAGAGCACAGCAAACAGCCCTACCACCAGCAAACCGACATAAGCGGTCGATGAGGTCGAAAGCAGCAGCGTAACGCCCACCAGCGCCAGCATGCCCAAACTCAACACAGGCAGCACACGATTGATGTAGAGCGCGTAGCATAGGGCCGCCGCGCCCGTTGCCCAGGTGGCGTAAGCGGACGCCTCGACGAACACCGAGGTCACGCGGGCAAAGCCGCCGATCCGCTCTTGAGTCAACAGCGCATAACCTTGATTGTTGACAATCCACGCCGTTGAAACCGGGACATGCGCCATGCCAAGCAGCGCCTGGACGACCCCGTAGCCCGCGAACAGTCCGATCTGCACGAGGATGGCGCCAATGATGAATTCCAGCCCTTTGCGCAGCATGGTCTGGCGCAATGCCAAATAGAGCCAGACGCCGAGGAGCAAATAGGCGATCTGGACAATTGACGTTTGACCAGGGCCTAGGACGATCGCTTGCCCCGATTGCGGGATGACGGCTGTCTCGCCAGCGAACAGACGCGGGAACAACAAGCCCGAGATCGTGCAATAGCCGGCGAAGGCAAGCAGAAACATCTCGTTCTTGGTTAGGGCCAGGAATTGCTCCCGCAACGGCTTCGATAGCAAACTAACGCCGTGGCGGCCCAGGAAGCCTAACGTCACCACCAGCGGCAGGACGAGAGGATCGCCGCCGAGCATGAACACGGCGGTTCCCGACAAGGGAAGGCAAGCCACCACAATTCCCGCCGCCCATCGTAGCGGCATCGTCGCGGCCAATGCGGCCAGCACGCCAGCGATGGCCAGCCAGAACATCATGGCTCGCTTGTGGCTCCTTTAGGCTCAATCGGACGGCCGGCCTTGAGGCGGCTCAGATCGATTAATGCAAGAAACAGACCCTTGGGACAACCAAATCCCATCAGGCGTTTTTCGGCGCTTCTGGCGCCTTAACCACAATCTATCGATGCACCGGCTTGGTTTCGCCCCCGCGCTTAGTTGGCGCCATGCGGCGCCGCGACGCGAGACACCAGCCCACGCAGTTCGGCAAGGACGGCCCGCCGCAAATCGCGATTGTCAGCCAGCGCGGGGGTTCTCAGCGCCCGCATGGCGTCCACGTGCACTATGATCGCCTTAATCGGGATGTTGTCGCTCGCGGAGTCCGATGTGAGTGAGCACAAGCTGTGGGCGGCAGCGGAGAGTTCGTCGAGTTGAAACGCGCCCGCCTCTCCAAACACCTCATTCGAGAGCGTGTAGCACTCACGCAAGGATCCTGGCTCGCCACTCTTGGCCAAATTCATGATCTTCTCAATCTTTGCGTCAATTGCATCGAGGCAATGCGCGCGAATACCTTCAAGCCCACGATCGGCGCAATCGAGCGCGTCCTGGGTTCGAATTCCGCCGGGGCCGGCAAGCAGCCGCTTCAAGCGCACCTCTGGATAGAATTTGCGCACCCCACCTGTCATATCACCACCCTTTGCGGCTTAATCAGCATGTCGATTTCATTTTGCGACATGTTCGGTTCCTCGGCGTGGCCAAGCGGCGCCTTGAGATCACCTTCGCGGCGCCCTTCACTGCCCGGCGGCGGTCCCTCGAACTTGCAGCGACGGTCCGGCCCGACGAACTTCTCGACTTCGATGAACGGTCGCTTGTCGCGCACCACGAACATGATGCGCTGCAGCAGCGCCTTTGGCGTCAACGGCTTAGTGACAAAAAAATTGGCGCCGGTGTCGCGCGCACGGGCGACGTCTGAGGCTCGAACGTGGCCGCTTACCAGGATTACTGGTGCATATGCATTTGGACTGTTTGGCGAACGACGCATCGCGCTCAAGAACGCGTACCCAGCACCATCGTCAATGCTGGGGTCCACGATGATCAGATCGAACGTTTTTGATCGGATGACCTTCTCTGCTTCCTCCGTGATCGAGCAACGATGCACCTCGGCCACGCCGAAGCCCTTCAGAATTTGCGCAATCATATCGACAGAATGTTGGCTGCCATCGATAACAAGCACGTTCGCCTTTGACAGATTGATGCGTGCATCCGGGTCGATTGCGCTCATTACAGCATCTCCCAGGTTTCGTTGGGATCATCTTGCAAATAGGTCCCGCCGAGCCGGATTCTGACCTCGCCCAGCGTGATCCTGTCCAACGCCGCGGCGACCACCACTTTGCAAGTAGAGTCCGACTGGTTGGCCATCTCAGCGGCAAAGTCGCGTAGCGCCGCTATGTGCTGCAAAATGGCATCCAATTGCTGCAATTCGCTCACGATCGACGCATCAATCGAAGAGCGAATCGCAATGGCGCAGATAGCGCCTTCCACGCGAAGGCCGAGACTGCGCGCACGCTCCAACTCTTCGGCGAGGCCGGAGAACACATCTCCCACTGGCGTCAAACCAGCGTCGCGCGCCGGGCCAACGTGCGCATGGGGCCGTGGCGCCGCCATAATCAAAACAACTCAACCGAACCTGCCGCGGAGGGCGGCGGCGCGGCGGGCCTGGTGCGTTCAGCGCTGACCACTTCGGCGTGCGAAGAATCGACAAGTAATTGTCCGGCGCGGCCGGTGAGCGGCCAGAACCGGACCCGACGCGCCTGGTCGCCGCCGAGGCTCTGCCCAACGCACGGGATGGCCTCCATCTGAAGAAATTTGAGGGCGAACTCAGCATTCTTGGCCCCAATATCGGAGAGATTTCTGATGACGTGGGCGCCGCCGAACAGCTTGCCTTGAATGCGACTGCGCAGCGCGCCCCGCTGCAACAAACCGTTCACCAGCAATTCCATGGCGTTGACGCCATACTTCAGGGAATCGCTGCCGGAATCGACGTCGCCGGGCAGCAGGAAATGGTTCATGCCTCCGACACCGGCGACCGAATCCCATAGGCACGTCGCCACGCAAGAACCGAGGATGGTCGTCAATACGATGCCGGGCTCGGCGATCACCGCGAACTCGCCCTGGACCACATGAAGCATGCGCTCGCGGGTTTCTGGATGTGGGCGCGCTTGGGCTGCGGTCATGTCAGCGCGCCGAACACTTCCTGAATCTTTTGCCGCAACGAAGCCGGCGAAAACGGTTTGGTGATGTAATTGTTGACGCCGAACTGCATCGCGCGTTGAACGAGATCCTTGTCGGCGCGGCCGGTCAGCATGATGAAAGCGGCCTTCTTGGTGGCGTCGTGCGCACGCACCGCACGCAGGAAGCCGAGCCCATCGAGCTTCGGCATGTTGAAGTCAGAAATCACGAGGTGTGCTGGCCGCTGCAGCAGCGACTTGAACCCCTCTTCGCCGTCGCCGGCGTCGGCGATGTCTTTGAAACCAATCTCCTGCAAGGCCGAGCGGATCAGCGCACGCATGGTCAACTGATCATCGACGACTAGCACTTTTATGGACTCAGCTGCGGGCATCAGGCCGCCCCCCTCGGTTCAATTTCACAAAGATCGAGCGCGGCTGGGCCGATGCCATTTAGCGACACTTGACGCTCAACAGCGCCCAATTCGAATGCGGATTTCGGCATGCCATATACGACACAACTTGCCTCGTCCTGGCCGAGTGTCATGGCGCCCGCATCGCGCATTTGCTTCAAGCCTTGCGCACCATCGCGTCCCATGCCGGTTAAGATGACGCCAACCGCGCGGCGCCCGTAAACGCTGGTAACCGATGCAAACAACACATCTACCGACGGCCTATGACCGTTTATCGGTGGCCCCTCGGTCAATTTGCAACGCGGCTGAACCCCTCCTAGCACTTCAAGGTGCGCCGCGCCGCCAGGTGCAAGATAGACCTGGCCCGACAAAATCGGCGCACCGTCGCTCGCCTCCTGCACGCGCGGTGCGCAGACTTTGTCCAGACGCGCGGCGAAACTAGAGGTAAATGACGCCGGCATATGCTGCGTGATGAGCGTCGGGGGACAGTTTTCAGGAAAGCACGACAACATCGTCAGCAGCGCCTCTACGCCGCCCGTGGACGAGCCGATCGCCAGCAGCTTGTTGCTCGGTCGGTAATTTTCCCTGCGTATAGCCGTTCGCTCGCGCTCTCCAAGCGAGCGCACCCGAGCTCGGGCCGCCGCTTTGACTTTCTCGGCCAGCCCGTCGAAATCTGGCTTGCCTACGCAATCGAATGCGCCGAGTTCCAACGCCTCGACCGAGATCGCGGCGCCCGCCTGCGTCAACGTCGATACCATGATCACCGGCATCGGCCGCAGCCGCATGATCTTTTCCAAGAATTCGATACCGTTCATTTTCGGCATCTCGACGTCTAGCGTAATCACATCGGGCGAGAGCAGCTTAATGGCTTCGCGCGCTTCCAGAGGATCGCCAGCCTCACCAACGACATCAATCGCAGGATCGCGACTCAGTTGATTGGTGATGATGCCGCGAATCGTCGGCGAATCGTCAACTACCAGAACGCGAACGGCCCTCATCGTTTCCCCTCGCCCGCCAACTTGTAGACGGTCAAGCCGTCGCTCACATACCCGGCAACATCAACGCGCTCGGAATGCCCGATGTAGAGCCGCCCTTCCGGGGTCAGTACATTCTTGAAGCGATCCCAAAGGAAAGCTTGGGTCGCTTCCTCGAAATAGATGACCACGTTGCGGCAGAACACGACGTCGAAACCACCCTTCATCGGCCAATTGCCGATGAGATTTAGCTCCCTGAAGGTGATAAGCGCGCGCACTTCGTCACGCACGCGCCAGGTTTTTTCAACCTCATCGCGCTCTCGGCTTAGCCAGCGCTCGCGTAACCCGGCCGGTATCGGCGATGTCGCCTCATCGCGGTAAACGCCGACCTTCGCCTTGGCAAGAATGTTCGGGTCGATGTCGGTTGCTAGAATACGCACGTCGTGGCGCGCGGCCTCCGGAAACACATCCAGCAACGTCAGCGCAATCGAATAAGGCTCCTCGCCGCTGGAACACGCCGCCGACCAGATGCGTACGCGTCCACCGCGTTCGGCGACTTGCACCAGGCGCGGAAACACCTCCTGACGCAAATGTTCGAAATGGTGCGGTTCGCGATAAAATCTGGTGACGTTCGTCGTGAGCGCCGCCAGCATTTCGGTGCGCTCACCCGCGCCCGCCTGAGTTTCGATAAATTCACAATATTCATCGAAATTTCCCAATCCCAATTTGCGCACGCGCTTGGCCAGGCGCGAATAGACCAGCGTCGCCTTCGCCTCGTTCAAAACGATGCCGCTGTGCGTCCGCAAAACCGAGGCAATCAATTCGAAATTGCGCGCCGTGAAGGCGAACTCACCTTCGATCAGCGGCTCGGGTCGGTTGCGAGGGGAGAGCGCCGTATTCACGCTGCTTCTGCTACTTCCTGATCAGGCAAAATATCATCGATCGCAATCCACGAGATCATCCGGCCCTCGCTGGCGATGATGCCGCGCACGAAACGGCTTACGGTGTCACAACCAACGTTGGGGGTCGGTTGGATCGAGGCGCCCTCCGCAGCGAGAATTTCCGACACCGCGTCGACGAGCAGACCGACCAGCCGGTTGCCGATGTGGACGACGATGATGACGCTTCGCGCGTTCGGCTCAAGCAGCCCAAGCCCCAACCTCGCCTTCAGATCGATGATAGGCAGCACCGCGCCGCGCAAATTAATCACGCCCCTCACATAACTCGGCGAGTGCGGCAGCGGCGTCGCGGCGGTCCAGCCACGGATTTCCCGCACCGCCATGATGTCGAGGCAGAACTCCTGTTCGTCGATGCGAAAGGAAATTAGTTCGCGGGTATCGTTCAAGTTTTCACCGTTGTTCATTGGTCAACTCGCCTTCGCCAGGGGTAGAGGCTCGCGCCGCTCGTGCTTTTCAATGACCGTCTCAATGTCGAGAATGAGCGCCACCCGCCCGTCGCCAAGAGTGGTCGCGGCGGCGATGCCGTCCACGCGCTGGAAATTTGCCTCAAGGCTTTTTATTACGACTTGCCGTTGCCCTTGAATTTCATCGGCGACGAGCGCGGCGCGCCCGCCAACCTCGCTCTCCACCAGCAACACGACGCCCTGGGTTGGATCGATCGGGACCTGTCGTTGCCCGAGCGCCACGCCAATGTCGATCAGCGGCACATATGCCCCGCGCACCGCCAGCACAGAGCCGCTCGGCCCCAATGCTCGCACTTCGGCGGCTTTCGGCCGCAGCGTCTCAATGATTCCGGTGAGCGGGGCTACTAATGTCTGCTCCCCAACGCTTACGACCATCCCGTCGAGCACTGCGAGCGTGAGCGGCAGTGACAACGTGAATGTTGAGCCCTTGTTCGGTTGAGAAGAGATAGCGATGCGCCCGCCGAGCGCCTGGATGGAGCGCTTGACCACATCCATGCCAACGCCCCGCCCCGAAATGTTGGAAACCGAGGTAGCGGTGGAGAAACCAGGTAGAAAAATCAGATTGTCGATCTCGTCGTCGGTGAGAGTCGCGTCGGCGGCGATCAGACCCTTCTTGACGGCGATCTCGCGGACCACTGGGCGGTTAATGCCTTTGCCGTCGTCGGACACCTCGATGACAATGCGACCGGAGCGATGCAGCGCGGCAAGGCGCACCGTGCCCTCCTCCGACTTGCCCGCGGCGATACGATTTTCTGGTGTTTCAAGCCCATGATCGATGGCGTTGCGGAGCATGTGGGTGATGGGGTCGGAAAGGCGTTCGATCACTGTCTTGTCGACTTCGGTGCCCTCGCCCTCCATCACTAGGCGCACTTGCTTGCCGGTCGAGCCGGCAATCTCGCGCACCAGACGCGGCATGCGTTGAAATACCGATTTCACCGGCTGCGCGCGGATCGCCATGACGCTGTCTTGGATTTCGCGGGTGAGCTGCTCCAGTTCGTCCAGCCCAATCGCCACAGTGGAAGAGCGCGCCAGATCGCTTTCACTCACGCGCTGGGCCAGCATGGCTTGATTGATCACAAGTTCGCCGACCAAATCGATCATGCGGTCCACCCGCTCCAGATCGACACGGATCGTCGCGCCCGCAGCGGCTTTCGCCACGCCCTTTTCAGCGGCGGCAGCCGCCGGTTTATCTTCGGCCGCGAGAGCGGGAGACGTCAGCGCCAAGCCCGACGGCTGCGCTGCACGCAGCAATTCCTCGATGTCGACATCTGGGATTTGGCCGGCGCTTGGCGCGCCCGCCACGTGGGAAAGCTCGATCGGGCAATCGTCTCCGACAAAATCAAACACGTCACGAATCGCCGCTTCATCAATGTCGCCAGGCAACTCGATGGTCCAGCTGAGATAGGAGACTTCAGCGCTGAGGGACGCCAATTCAGGCAGCGCCGAAGCATCCAACGCGGTCTCGATCGGCCCGAGCCGTCCCAACTCACGCAGGAACAACGCCGCATCGTGTCCCTTAGCGTACATCGCCGCGCTCGGCCGCAGCGTCAACAGCCAAGCGCCCTGTGGCGCCGCGGCGGTGTCAGCAAGGTCAAATACCAGGGGCGTGAAGCCCCAATCATCCGCGGCGGGCGCCGCGCTGATGGCGGCGGCGCGCGGCGCGAGTTCCTCCAGCGACGTGAGTGCGGCGAGTTCGTCGGCCATGGCGTGGCCGCGCGCCTCATCAACCGCACCCTCGCCCTTCGCGGCGAGAACATGGTCCGCGAGCACGTCGGCGGCGCGCAACATGAGCTTGAGCACCTCGGCATCGGGATCGAGCTTGCCCGAGCGCATCGCGTCGAGAGCATTTTCGAAGACGTGCGCAAACGCAACCATGGCCTCGAAGCCAAACGCGCCAGCGCCTCCTTTTACCGAATGCACCGCCCGGAAAACGGCGTTGATGGTGTCGCCGTCGCCCTCGCCCGCCTCAAGCGCCAGCAATCCTTCCTCGAGGCTTGCGAGCAATTCGTCGCACTCCTGGAAGTAGGTCTGCTTGATCGCCTCCATCGGGTCCATGAGGGTCATCCTTACGCCGACACCCGTCGAACGACGTCGATAAGCGTATCGGCCTGGAATGGTTTCACAATCCAGCCGGTGGCCCCGGCGTCGCGCGCGCGGCCCTTTTTCTCTGCGCTACTTTCCGTCGAGAGCACGATGATAGGGATTGCGCGGTGTTTTGGGTCCTGGCGGACGCCTTCGATGACGCCGTAGCCATCCATCCTGGGCATGTTGATATCGGTGATGATCACATCCGGCGTCGTGCGCGCCAGCGCTTCCAGCCCCTCCACGCCATCTTCAGCCTGCACGACGTTGAACCCCGCCCCTTGCAACACCATCAGCAGCATTTCCCGCATCATGCGAGAATCATCGATTGTTAGGATCGTCTTGCTCACGAAACACCCTCCCGCGGCGCCAATTCGACCGCCGCCATGAGCTGAACCCCTTCCGCAAACGCCGCGGAAGGATTCACGATGGAAAAATCAACGCCGTCCGTGCGCCATTGTGCTCGCGCGGCCAGCAATACCTGCAGGCACAATCCGCCTATCCGATCCACGCCGGAAGCGTCCAATTGGAGCGCCTGGCCGCGTGCTTCTTTTATCGTCGAAAGCAACGGCGCCGCCGCGCCGAGATCGAGGTTTTGAGGCAGCCGCATCGTCGGCTCCTTCCCACTTAGAATTCTTGCCAATCATCGTCCGGCTTGCGCGCCGCCGAACCGCCCGACGCAAAGCGCGTCACCCGCTGTTGCTGACGCGCGACCGGCTGACCTGGCGGTTTTCCCCGCGCCGGCGCGCCGCGATGTGCGCCCCCGCCCTGCGCAGTTTCGGCGCCAGTTTGGAAATGGGAGACCAGGTTCATGAGTTCGTCGGCTTCCTGGGTGAGCGAGTGGCTGGCGGCGGTAGATTCTTCGACCATCGCCGCGTTTTGCTGCGTGACTTGATCCATCTGGTTGATAGCCGTGTTGACTTCGGAAAGCGCGGTGGCCTGATCTTGCGCCGACGCAGCGATCTCTGACACGAGGCCGCTGATCTCGTTGACCTTGACCACGATCTTCTGCAGCGCCTTGCCAGCATTGCCCACCAGTTCCACGCCGGTTTCGACGTGCTGGGAGCTGGCCGAGATCAGGCCCTTGATTTCTTTGGCCGCCTCCGAGGAGCGTTGCGCCAAGGAGCGCACTTCGGACGCAACCACAGCAAAGCCCCGGCCCGCATCGCCCGCCCGCGCCGCTTCGACGCCGGCATTGAGCGCCAGCAAATTGGTCTGGAAGGCGATTTCGTCAATAACGCCGATGATCTGCGAGATCTGCTTCGAGGACTTTTCGATTTCGGCCATCGCCGCAACGGTCTCTTGCACCACCTGACCGCTGGCCTCCGCGTCCGTACGGGTGGTGGCGACCACGGAATTGGCTTGCTTGGAGCCTTCGGCGGTCTTGCGCACGGTGGCTGTGATCTCATCCAGCGCCGCCGCTGTCTCCTCAAGGCTCGCGGCTTGCTGCTCGGTGCGGCGCGACAAATCATCGGACGCTTGGCTGATTTCACCGGCGCCGGTGCGAATGCCGCCCGCATTGACGACGACCGACTTCATCGCCTCCTGCATCTTGCTCATGGCGCTGTTGTAGTCGGCACGCAATTTTTCGTATTCCGCCGGGAAAGCGTTTTCGATCCGGACAGTCAAGTCGCCATCCGACAAGCTCTTCAGCCCGCTGGCGAGATCGGTCACCACTTGCGCCTGCTCGACGGCTTTGGTCGCGCGTTCCTTTTCACTGGCGATGATCGAGTTCTCGCTCGCAGTGATGTCAACGGCGTACTTGACCACCTTGAACACCTGGCCTTGGCGGTTGATCAGCGGATTGTAGGAGGCTTGGATCCAGATTTCCTTGCCGCCGCGGGCGATGCGCTTGAACTTGCCGGCGGCGAAATCACCGCGGTTGAGCTGGTCCCAGAAGCCGCGATAATCGCCGCTAGCGCGGAATTCCGGAT
>JANNFH010000277.1:0-1660 GCA_031379565.1 Alphaproteobacteria bacterium | reverse complement strand
TTTCCTGATTGGGCGTGAACATGACGCCGAATGTGGACAGCACCGCGTCGAAGCTTGCTTCAGCGAAAGGCAGCGCCTCGGCATCGGCCTCCTGGAAGGTGATGTTCAGGCGCTCGGCCTTCGCGCGCTCGCGGCCGCGCTCCAGCAGAGCGCCGACATAATCCGTCGACGTCACATCGGCGAACTGGCGCGCCGCAGCGAGGGAGGCATTGCCGTTGCCCGCAGCAACGTCGAGCACACGCTCCCCGGCACGGATATCGATGGCGTCGCAGAGACGCTCGCCAACGAGCTGCAGCGTTGTGCCGACAACGGCATAATCGCCGGCGGCCCAGGTGGCCTGCTGGCGCTGCTTGATCGCGTCGAAGTCAGGCGCGGAGGACTGTGTGGTCATGGAGCGGTTCCTTGAAAACAGGGTGAATAAACGCATGAACGGAGTCCTAGAAAACAGGGAGATGGGAACGGCAAAAAGTGTCCGGTTCACTTCGTCGTGGGCACGGCACCAACAAGGCGAGTGAAGAAGTTGAAGATGATCGACGCGATGCAGATGTCGGTCGTGCCGACGAGCGCCGCTACCCCGGTAAAGAGGATTCCAAGCACATATCCCGCCGTCATTTGGCCGTTGGAAAAGAGAAGAGCGGTTGCGATCAGCCACACGGTGGCAACCCCGCATGCGAACCGGCGCGGCGCGCGGTTGGGCGGCAACGGCCGCTTTCGTACTAAAAACCTGATGCCGTAGTTGTAGATCAGATCGAAGGGATGAAACGGCAGTATGGCGCCCAAGAACGCGGTGGCCGCCAACGCAAAGAGTATCCAAGGCAAGGCAAGCGCCGTGCCGACCGCCGCGAACGTCCCACACAGCACGGGCGACCAACGAAGCCATGGCGCTATCTCGGTGAGCCACGCCTCATCGACGGTGCTGAATCCTTGTGTGTGCAACCGTTGCACAGTGCTCGGAGCAATCGTCGTCATGATCCCGCTCCTTCGATCGGCAGGCCATGCGCGGCCCATTCCGGAAAGCCGTCTTCGTATCGTCGAATCTTGTAGCCGCGCTCGCGAAGCAGCGCGACCGCCTCAAAGGAAAGAACGCAGTAGGGACCGCGGCAATACGCGACGATCTCGCGTCCGCGGGGAAGTTGCGCGAGGCGCTTCTCAAGGGCTTTCAGCGGAATGTTGATGGCGCCCGGCAAATGGCCCAGCGCAAACTCATCCTCCGGCCGCACGTCGAGAAGGGTTACCGTCTTTTCGCGCAAGCGCTTCACGAGATCGGTCCGCGACACAGGATCCATGGAGTCGCGCGCGCTGAAGTACTGCGAAATGACTTGCTGCGCTTCGGCGAGGTTTTTTTCAGCAACGAGCCGCAGCGCCGCGAGAAGATCGGTCACGGATTTGTCCGTGAGCCGATAAAAAACGTTCTTGCCGTCGCGCCGCGACACGACGAGGCCTGCTTTCCGCAGTTGCAAGAGATGTTGCGAGGTGTTTGCGACCGAGAGCCCGGCGACCGCGGCAAGCGCCTCCACCGGCCGCTCGCCCTGACCGACATGCTCCAGGAGATCCAGCCGGTGGCCGTGGGCCAACGCCTTGGCGACAATCGCGAACGCATCGTAGAGCGCTGCTTTGGGACTTTGTTTCGACATTGTGCTCGGCGTCACTTGACGGTACA
>JANNFH010000266.1:0-11280 GCA_031379565.1 Alphaproteobacteria bacterium | reverse complement strand
CGGCTTTCTTCGCCGACGTCGAAGAAATCACGCGGCCCAAAACCAAACGGCCCGGCAAACAACACGGCGGGGAATTGCTCGCGCCCGGTATTGTACTCGCCCACGGCGCTGTTGAAGAAGCGGCGCGCGGCGGCGAGTTTGTTTTCTATGTCGCTCAATTCGCTCTGCAATTGCTGGAAGTTGGTGTTGGCCTTCAGATCGGGATAGGCCTCGGACAAGGCGATTAGGCGCCCTAGCGCCGCGCCCAGCACGCCTTCGGCAGCGCCCATGGCTTTGGGGTCGCCCGTCTTCTCGGCATTGACCGCGGCGTTGCGGGCCTGGATCACCGCTTCCAGCGTGCCTTTTTCGTGCGCCGCGTAGCCCTTCACGGTCTCGACCAGATTGGGAATCAGGTCGTGGCGCTGCTTCAGCTGCACGTCGATGTCGGCGAAGGCCTGATTGCAATTTTGCCTGAGCGCGACCAGGCGGTTGTAGATGCCAATCAACAGCACCGCCAAAACGACGGCGACAATCAGCAGAATCAATCCGATGCCCATGGAGCTTCCTTCTTGCGGTTCGCCGCGAGTCTTAGCGGAGGCGTGCAGAAAAATCACCCAGAGGTTTGTGTTCCTTCTCCCCGTGCCGGGGAGAAGGTGGCCGAAGGCCGGTTGAGGGGCCGCGCCACTTCTCCAAGCCGCGCGTTTCCTTCCCCTCACCCGATCTGCTTCGCCGATCGACCTCTCCCCGGGAACCGGGAGAGGTGACAGGACGAACCTAACCGATCACGTCCGAAAACCGCCCCGATCTCGAAAATCCCTTCGGCGCCATTTTCCCAGCCGCTCCGCGTTTGCCGCGATACTCGGGCCATTCGGGCACCTGCCGCACGCGGCCCGCCGCGTCCTCCCAGGTCAGCCCTTCGGCCTTGGCGAACACCTTCACGTCCGAGAGCCCGCCATCATGATAGGCCTGCAACTTCACACCTTTGCCGCGCGCCATCTCCGGCAGTTCCGTAAGCGGGAAGACGAGCAGCTTCCGGTTCTGCCCGATCACCGCGACCTGGTCACCCTCGCCGACCGGCGAGGCCGCCATCGCCCGTCCCGACAAGATCTGTTTGCCGCCCCGTTTCGACGCCAGCATTTCGTCGTGCCCCACCACGAAGCCATAGCCCTCATGGCCGGCGACAACGCATTGGGCGCCTTCCTCATATTTGAACAGCGCCACCGCCTCGTCGATGTCGCCAAGCTCAATCGACAGCCGGATTGGTTCGCCATGGCCGCGCCCGCCTGGCAATTTGTGCACATCGAGCGTGAACGCGCGCCCATCTGATGCAAACAGCAACAATTTATCGGTACTCTCGCATTGGACAATGTGCTGGGCGTGATCGGTGTCCTTGAATTTGAGCTCGCCCATGTTTTCGACATGCCCGCGCAGCGCGCGTATCCAGCCGCGCTCCGAGAGCACGACCGTGATGGGCTCGCGCGTGACGAAAGCCTCGACGCTGATCTCCGTGGCAATTTCGGTTGCTTGCGACAATTCCGTGCGCCGTTTACCCCACGCTGTTCCCGGCCCGAACAGCTTGCGCGTCTCTTTCAGCTCTCCGACGATCTTACGCCATTGCTTGCGCGTGTCTTCCAGCAGCGCCTCGAGGCCTTTTTGTTCCTCGCGCAACGCCGCATCCTCGCGGCGGATTTCCATCTCTTCGAGCTTGCGCAATTGGCGCAGCCGCGTGTTGAGAATAGCTTCGGCCTGAACGTCATTGAGCTTGAAGCGCGTTATCAGCTTGGCCTTCGCATCATCCTCGTTGCGTATGATGCGGATCACTTCATCGAGATTGAGATAAACGATGAGCAAGCCAGCCAGCACGTCGAGCCGGAAGGCGATCATCTTCAGCCGGTGCGCGGAGCGGCGCTGCAGCACGTCACGGCGGTGGTCCAGAAACGCCTTCAGCACGTCCTTAAGGCTCATCACCCGCGGCGCGCCGTCGGCGTCGAGCACGTTCATGTTGAGCGAGGCGCGGGTCTCAAGCGCACTGAGCTTAAACAGACTCTCCATCAGCACCGCCGGCTCGACGGTACGCGCCTTCGGCTCCAGCACCAGGCGGATTTCCTCGGCGCTTTCGTCGCGCACATCGCCAAGCAGCGGCGCTTTCTTGTTCTCGATCATCTCGGCCAGCTGCTCAACCAGCTTCGATTTCTGCACCAGGTGGGGAATCTCGGTGACGATGATGCGCCACATGCCGCGGCCGATATCCTCGGTCTGCCAGCGCGCGCGCACGCGGAAGCCGCCGCGGCCTGTCTCGTAGGCTTCGCGAATGCTCTCCGCCGGCTCGACAACGACCCCGCCCGTGGGAAAATCTGGCCCAGGCACGATTTTGATTAGATCGTCCGTCGTCGCCTTCGGATTCTCGATCAGAAAGATGCTGGCGTCGATCAGCTCGGCGGCATTGTGCGGAGGAATACTGGTGGCCATCCCCACGGCGATGCCGCTCGAGCCGTTCGCCAGCAAATTTGGAAACGCCGCCGGCAACACCACCGGCTCTTGCTCGGCGCCATCGTAATTGGGCCGAAACGCCACCGCGTCTTCGTCGATGCCTTCAAGCAGAGCCTCCGCCGCATGCGTCAGCCGGCTTTCGGTGTAGCGCATGGCCGCGGGATTATCGCCGTCAATATTGCCGAAATTGCCTTGCCCATCGACCAGAGGGTAGCGCGCGTTAAAATCCTGCGCCAAGCGCACCAGCGCGTCATAGATGCTCTGATCGCCGTGCGGGTGAAAGCGGCCCATCACATCGCCGACCACGCGCGCGGATTTCTTGAACGCGCTGTCAGGATCGAGCTTCAATTCGCGCATGGCGTAGAGCACGCGCCGGTGCACCGGCTTCAGCCCGTCGCGCACATCCGGCAGCGCGCGGCTGGTGATGGTCGAGAGGGCATAGGCGAGATAACGCTTCGACAGCGCCTCGCCGATGTCCTCTTCGACAATGCGCCCGCCTTCGGGCGCGGTGGTGATGTCATCGGCCATTCGCGTTCCCTTTGCTCCCCCGTTTACGGGGGAGCTGTCCGCGAAGCGGACTGAGAGGGGAAGCCCACTCACTCCCCCCTCCGGCCCTTCGGGCCACCTCCCCCGTAAACGGGGGAGGAAAGGGGTGCTGTCGCTGCCTAATCAGAGTCGCCGCGCAAAGCCCAATCGTTCGATCAGCCGGGCCCGCGCCTCGGGCAATTGCTCGCCTTTTTGCTCGAACAGCCGCCGCTCCAGGAAATATCCCGCCAGCGCGAACGCGTCGGCGACATCGCCTTCAACTAGTTCCGCCTCCGAATTAGTGAGGAATTGCGGCAATCTCAGCAGCACGTCGGCATGGGGCGCACCGGCCTCCACTGTCGCCGCGCGCCCGGTGCGCGGGCTGACCCAGCCGAGATTGGTTTCTGCCCCGGTGACGGCGCAACGCGAGAGGTCGAGCCCATAACCCAGAGCCGCCAGCAGCCCCAACTCAAACCGCGTATACAGCGCCGGCCAGATCGCGTTCTGCGGCATCGCCTCGATCAGCACAATCAGCGCGTCATAAAGCTGCGGATAAGCTTGCCGCTCCGCCACTGCGCCGTGCACCAAAGTGATCGCCGAGGAAAGCCCCGCGAGCGCGATCGGATCGTCCAGCAGCCGCGTCGCATGCGGTTCGCTCAATTCCAGCGGATGAAAGAAGCCAAGTTGGTCCGCCAGGCGCGCCTTCCATCCCGCATGCACGATATTGCCGGCCTGCAGCACCGGCAGCGATTTGCGTCCCGCATGCACGATGCCGCCGTAGCGCCCATGCGCTCGCGAAAAAACTTCGGCAACAAGCTTGCCCTCGCCGAAATGCCGCGCCCCGAGCACGATCGCATCGTCAACCCATTCCATAGCTCAGCGCACTTCGACGACGGCGTCACGGCTCAAGCGCAGCTCGACCTCAGGCCACGCTCGCGTCAGGACCGCAAACAATTCAGATGTGGTCGTGTTGCCGATGCGAAGCCACAGAATCGTGGGACCTAATGCAGCGTGCAGCCGCCGCTCAGCGAAATCCGCATCCTTGGTAACAACAACGGCGCTGTCCCGCTCCGCCAAGCGCCAAATATGTGCGTCATCAACCTCGCTTAGACCCAGCGGAAATACGTGGGATGCTTCGTGCCCTTTTTGACGTAGCCAGCCCACAAGCGCCGGCGGGAGTTGATTATCGACGATGAAGTTCATTCCGCCGCAAGGATGACTGAGTGTCCGACTTGGGCCGCCGCATAAGCCAAGCTTGCCCGAATATCGTCGGCCTCAAGGTAGGGGTAGTCCGCCAGGATCTGTTCTTGCGTAGCGCCGCAGGCCAACATCTCTAGCACATCCTGCACGCGAATACGCATGCCCCTTATACAAGGACGGCCACTCATTTTCCCAGGTTCGATTGTGATGCGGTCCAGCAGCTTCATGGCCTCTTATACCCCGAAAAACCCGTGCCGTCACGCATCCCAATCCAGCCCGAGCCGCTGATACAGGGCGCGTTCCTCGGTGAGGTTTTCTCGCACCTTCACGTGCAAAAACAAATGCACGCGCCGACCGAACGCCTCCTCCATCTCCTTGCGCGCCAATTCGCCAATCGTCTTGATCGATTGCCCGCCCGCGCCGATGGCGATCTTGCGCTGGCTTTCGCGGGCGACGAAGACGATCTGATCGATTTTCACCGAACCGTCCTTGCGCTCTTCCCAGGCTTCGGTCTCGACCGCCAATTCGTACGGCAACTCGTCATGTAGGCGTAGGAACGCTTTTTCCCGGGTGATCTCAGCCGCGAGTTCGCGTGCCGGCGCGTCCATGATCTGGTCTTCCGGGTAGAGCCACGGCCCGATCGGCGCGCGTTCCGCCAGCGTGCGCTTCAAATCTTCCACACCCTCGCCCCGGCGCGCTGAGATCATGAACACGTCGGTGTAACGGCCTTGCTCCACGAGCGAGCGCGTTACTTCCAACAGCAGCGGGCGCGCCACTGCGTCGGTTTTGTTCAGCACCAGGATCGAGTCAGTTTCACGTTGGTCCAGCATCTGCGTGATGCGCTGGGTATCTTCCACCGAATGGCGCGCAGCGGCATCCGATGGATTAGCGTGCGCCGCCGCGTCCACCACATGCACGATCCCATCCACGCCCTCGATCGCGCTCCATGCAGCGGCCACCATGGCGCGGTCGAGCCGGCGTTTCGGCGCAAACACGCCGGGCGTGTCAATTAGCACCAATTGTACCCGGTCGCGCATGGCGATGCCGCGCACCAGGGCGCGCGTGGTTTGCACTTTTTGCGTAACCGCCGCAACCTTCGCGCCAACGAGCGCATTCACCAAAGTGGATTTGCCCGCGTTCGGCGCGCCGAGCACGGCGATGACGGCGCAGCGGCGTTCAGACATGTTCGCCCTGTGCTTTCAAAAACGCGGCCGCCGCTGCGCGTTGCGCTTCGCGTTTGGAGCCGCCCTCGCCGCGCGTCGGCGCAAAGCCTTCCAACCGCGCCTCGATGACGAAATGCGGCGCATGTTCAGGGCCCGATTGATCGAGTACGCCATAGCTCAGCCCCACGCGCCGCGCCGCGGCCCATTCCTGCAGCGCCGTTTTGGCATCGCGCGGCGTGCTTTTGACTTCGTCGAACGCATCGCCCCAGAACCGGGTGATGAAATCGCGCGCGGCCTCGATGCCACCGTCGAGATAGAGCGCGGCAATGATGGATTCGCACAAATCCGCCAAGATCGCTTCCTTGCGTCGCCCACCGCTCGAATCCTCCGAGGAAGACAGCATCACGGCATCGCCAAGGCCCGCCGCGCGCGCCGCGCGCGCGCAAGCTTGACGGTTCACCAATGCATTGAAACGCGGCGCAAGCTCGCCTTCGTCTTCATCCAGATGATCCCGCAAAAGCCGGTCGGCGATAATAAAACCCAGCACCCGGTCGCCGAGAAATTCTAGCCTGTCATAGGAGCGCCGCTTCTTGGCGCCGTCGAGCACACTGCCATGGGTCAGCGCTTCGCGCACGAGCGCCGAATCGTTGAAGGCGTAGGCGATCCGCTGTTCCAGCGCTTTGAGGCGGGCGTCTTGGCTGTTGGCGGGCATCAGCGCCCCATCTTCACGGCGCGGGTCTCATTCGACTGGTTTTAGGAAACGCTCGGAGCGGAAGCCCGTGAACAAGGTCCACGGCCGCAGCAGCGAGGTGCTATTGTCGAACGAAGCGACCACGAATTGCGCCGGTCCGACCAGATTGTCGTATGGCACGTACCCAACCGAGCGGCGGCTATCGTCGGAATTGTCGCGGTCGTCGCCCATCATGAAATAATGGCCCTCGGGCACGACATAGAGCCGCGTTTGATCCAAATCGCCGCGCGGATTGCGATCGAACGTGGTGTAGCTCGCCCCGTTCGGCAGCGTTTCGCGATAGGCTTGGATTTGGTCCACGTAACCATCCTCGCCTTCGAAATCGATCAGCCCGAGCGATTCCCGCTCGACCGCCGCGCCATTGAGGAAAAGCCGGCCATCCACCATCTGGATGCGATCACCGGGCAAGCCGATCACGCGCTTGATGAAGTCGCGCTCCGGCTCGGACGCTGGACGGAACACGACGACATCTCCGCGTTCAGGCCCGCGCCCGAACAAACGGCCATGCGGCAACAAGCCCTCAAGCGGCGCGAAGGAATAGCGCCCATACCCCAACGACCATTTGGTCACGACGATGTAATCGCCGACCTCCAGCGTCGGCTGCATCGAGCCCGACGGAATCCGGAACGGCTGGGCGATGGTAAAGCGGATCGCCATGGCTAGCGCCAGCGCATAAAGGATGGTGCGCACATTCTCCCAAAACACATCCATCGCGGGCGAGGAGGGGGAGGAAGTAGACGTGGTCATCGTGCTCATGCGTTTCTCGCTCAAGAGCGGCCCCGGCAAAGCCTAGCCTGACTTTGCCCAACGAATGGCGCTCGAATGTCCCTGACTTTGCCGGCCGCGCCGGGCGCCCGGACTGTTTCCTTGGCATTTAGCGCTATTTTGCGCCACCGGTTTCAATCGCGGCCAACTCCGCCGAAATGATGACAAAGCTGAGAGCAAGAGGATAGTCATCCGTCAAGCTCACATGAATATGCGGCAAATGGCCGGGAGGCGTCATTTCTGCAAGCCTCGCCGCCGCGCCCCCCGTTAAAAGCATGGTTGGCTGCCCGCTGGGCAGGTTGGCGACCCCCATGTCGCGCCAAAACACCCCCTTCTTGAACCCCGTTCCCAAGGCCTTGGCGCAGGCTTCCTTGGCGGCGAAGCGCTTGGCGTAGGTGGCGGCCCGCTGCGCCGGCCGGCGTTCGGCCCGGGCGCGCTCTTTCTCAGTGTAGGTGCGCGCGATGAAGCGCTCGCCAAAACGCGCAAGCGTCCGCTCGATACGGCGAATGTCGATGATGTCCGTTCCCGTGCCGAGGATCATCGCCGCCTGCTCCGCGAAAGCCAGGCCGCGCTCACGCGCCCGCCCTGGCTTCGTCGATGCGCCGGCGCATTTCGGCGACCGCAGGGGCCAGGCCCGAGAAGATCGCCTCGCCGACCAGAAAATGGCCGATATTGAGCTCGGCCACGTGCGGCAGCGCCGCCAGCGTGGCGACGCTGTCAAAATTGATCCCGTGCCCGGCATGAATCTCAAGGCCGCGCGCCGCGCCCGCCTCCGCCGCGGCGCGCAATTCGTCCAGTCGTTGTTTTGCCGCCGCGTCGCGATGGGCCAAGGCGTCGCAATAGGCGCCCGCGTGCAATTCCACCACCGGCGCGCCGAGCGCTTCGGCCACCGCCACCTGCACCGGGTCTGGGTCGATGAACAGCGACACGCGAATGCCGGCGTCGCGCAAGTCGCGTACGTACGGGGCGACATGATTGTGTTGCGCGGCGACGTCGAGCCCGCCCTCTGTGGTGCGCTCCTCGCGCCGTTCGGGCACCAGGCAACAGGCGCGCGGGCGCACCCTCAACGCAATCTCGAGCATTTCGCGCGTACAGGCCATTTCAAGGTTGATCGGCAGCTCCACCGCTCCGGTCAGGCGCAGCAAATCTTCTTCGCGCACGTGGCGGCGGTCTTCGCGGATGTGCAGCGTTATGCCGTCAGCGCCGGCTGCCGCGGCGATCACGGCGGCGCGCACCGGGTCGGGGTGCAATCCGCCGCGGGCGTTGCGGATGGTGGCGACGTGGTCGATGTTGACGCCGAGGCGAACGCGGCGAATTCTCATGCCGCCAACCCCCGGCTGCCCGGCTTGACGGCCGGGATCGCCGCCAGCTCCGGCGGCAATCTATCGGCCGGATAAGCAGGCGCGTCCACTTGCGCCAGCGAGATCAATTTCGCACCAATCTCCGCCCGCCCACCTGAGCGATCAATCAAACACGCAGCTCCCACCAACTCACCCGGATGGCCGCGAATAGCGTCCAAACACTCGCGTGAGGAGAGCCCGGTGGTGACGACATCCTCCACCATCAGCACACGCTCGCCCGCGCCAATTTCAAAACCACGCCGCAGCTGAAACTGACCCCGCTCGCGCTCCACGAACATCGCCCGCGCGCCGAGATGGCGCGCCGTTTCATAGCCCGGAATAATCGCGCCCACCGCCGGCGAAACCACCACGTCGATACTTCCGAACGCGGCGCGCGCCTTCTCCGCCAACGCCCGGCACAAGCGTTCGGTGCGTGGGGGGTCCATGAACACCGCGTTCTTCTGGAAAAACACCGAGGAGTGCAGCCCTGAAGAGAGGATGAAATGCCCCTCCAGCAACGCGCCGGCGGCGCGGAATTCATCGAGCACTTGGTCTTGCTTCATGGCCTGCGTTCTAAAGCATGATCGCATGAGATTGAAGCGCCCCTCGCTCTTGAGGGGAGCGGCTTATCGGGTGGGGTGACGCGGCGTATCGCCCGGCCTTCGCACCCCCTCCGCTCACGCGGGGGATGAGCCAACGCACGCACAGGCTCAAGCCGACAATGGCTCGCCCTCAATCGTAATGCGGTGCATTTCGCGGCGGTGGCCGTGATAATCGTTCTTGGCAAAGTGCCAAGTCGAGCGGTTGTCCCAGACTGCAACCGAGCCCGGACGCCACACGAATTCGTGGACGAATTCAGGCCGGATGCAATGCGCGCACAATTCGGTGAGCAGAGCGCGCGATTCATCCTCCGGCAATTCCACGATACGGATCGCGTAAGCGGGATTGACGTAGATGGCCTTCTTGCCGCTTAGCGGATGGGTGATCACGACCGGATGGACTGAATCCACCAGGCGATCGGCCGCCTCGGTATTGCCGATCCGGGCGCCGCCGGCGTCGGTGTTTCCATAATGGGCGCCCTGGCCAAAGATGTGACGCGCAGAGTGCACCGCGCTCAGCGCCGCGAGCTTTCGCTGCATCGCATCCGGCAACGCATCGTAGGCGCCGTACATCGAGGCAAACAGCGTGTTGCCGCCTTCTGCCGGCAGCTCACGCGCCACCAACACCGAGCCCATAGCCGGAATCAGATCATAGGAATGATCGGTGTGCCAGGCGCCGCCGATATTCTCCTGCTGATCTCGTTCCTTCGACACCAGCGCAATCTCTGGATAGCGTGGGTGCGCGCCGAGAAAGCGGTTGATGTTGATCGGCGCCCACCGCCGGGCGAAGGCGATGTGCTCTTCCTCGCTGATGTCCTGGTCGCGGAAAAACACCACGCCATATTCAGCATAAGCCGCGCGGATGGCGGCGAAGTCGGCATCGGACAGATCGCTTAGATCAACGCCCAGAATCTCTGCACCCACGCCCCGAAGCGGTTGGATTTCTATGGCCATCGCTACCCCCGCACACGTTCCACATCCTTCACGGCCTTGCTCGCGCGCATGGCCGCGACGATGTTGGTCAAATGGCGCGCATCGGCAACTTCGATGTCAAACATCATGTCAAAAAAATCGGTGGTGCGCTTGGTGATGCGTAGATTCAGGATATCGCCTTCGTTTTCGGCGATGATGCCGCAGAGTTCCGCCAGCACGCCGCGCGCATTTTCCACCGTTGCGACGATGCGTCCCACCGCCAAGGTGCGATTGAGCGCGGTTTGCGTCCACGCCAAATCCACCCAGGCTTCGGTTGAATCCTCGAACGCGGCCAGCCGCTCGCAATCGATAGTGTGGATCATCACGCCTTTGCCGGGCACGTGCACGCCAATGATGCGATCACCTGGGATGGGCGTGCAGCATTCGGCGAAATGCAGCGCCCCGCCCGGCGCCAGCGCGCCGCCCTTGACGTAGAGCTTGGCTTTTTCCAGCTCCATTGGCTGGCGCAGTTCGTCCTTGCGGACGCGGTCCGCTAGTCCTGGAAACGCCGCCACCGCCACCGCGCTGGCCTTGAGGCTGCCTTCGCCCACCGAGACGAACAGCTCTTCCTCGTCGCTTCGGCCAAGCCGCTGCGCCGCGTCAGCAAGGTTGGTTTGCGCCAGATCGTGGTCGTAACGGTGCAGCGCGTGGGTCACCAATTCGCGTCCAAGCTTGGCGAATTCCTCGCGCCGCGCGTGCCGCTCCAGCCGCCGCTGCGCCGACTTTGCCCGCCCCGTCTTGGTCAGCGCCTCCCAACCCGGCACCGAGGCGGAGCGATCGGCGGTGAGCACCTCCACCACATCGCCATTGCGAAGCACTGTGCGCAGCGGACGCTCGGCGCCGTTGATCCGCACACCAATGCACCGGTCGCCGACGCGCGAGTGCACGGCGTAGGCGAAATCCAACGGCGTCGCCCCTTGCGGCAAGGGAATTAACAGCCCCTTGGGAGTGAACGCAAAGACGTGGTCCTGGTACATCTCCAGCTTGGCGTGCTCAAGGAACTCGTCGAGGTCGCCGCCATGTTCGGCCAGCTCTAGTAATGAGCGCGTGGCTTCTCGCGCATCGAGCCCGGCGGACGCGGCCTGCTCTTCGTCGAAACCGTAGGTCTCGTTTTTGTAACGCCAATGCGCCGCCACGCCGACTTCGGCGAGCTGATCCATCTCCTCGGTGCGGATTTGAATTTCCACGCGCACGTTGCCGGGGCCGATCACTGTAGTGTGGATGGAACGGTAACCGTTCGGCTTGGCGTTGGAGATATAATCCTCCAGTTCGGCGGGCACGCAGCGCCAGCTCTGATGGATGAGCCCGAGCGCGCGGTAGCAATCGTCCGGGTTGGCGACGATCACCCGAAACGCGTAGACGTCGGCGAGATCCTGGAATTCCACGCTCTTGCGCTGCAATTTGCGCCAGATCGAATAGACCTGCTTCTCGCGCCCATAGAGACGGTGGTCGATGCCGACGAGATTGAGCACCTCAGTCAGCGTCGCGCTGATGTT
>JANNFH010000226.1:0-5454 GCA_031379565.1 Alphaproteobacteria bacterium | reverse complement strand
ACGCCAAGGAAAAGTCGGCGCAGGCTCTCAGAGCTATGCCGTCCAAGATGCAGAAGAAGACCAACGGCCAGACGCCGCGCAAGAAGCGCCGCGCCGCTATTTGAACTTGGCGTCGCCAGCGGCGGCCAGCATCTCCGGCCGCCGGAAATATATCGCCCGGCCCATGCGGATCGGCGGATAGCCGCGAATGAGCACGATTTGTTCGTCGGCACGTAAGCTTTGGACAATTTCATGCGGTAGAATGAGTGGGCGTTTCTGCAACGAGAACGATTGCGTGCCCTTGCCTGCCGCCGAGGGACTCATCGGCCCGAACAATAGCGAGGTACCGTGCGACTGGTTCTCGACCCGGATGGTTGTATCGCCGCAACGCTCGGAGAGATGCTTGGCGGTCTCCATGGATTTAACGGCGGCATAGCTGACGAGCGACACACCCTCGAACCAGCTCGTCGCGCCCTCCTTGCCGAAGTGATGCTCCAGCTGGCCGACGCTCTGATAGAGCAGCATCAGCGTGATGCCATACTTGCGGCCCCGGTCGCGGGCTTCTTCCAAAATGTTCATGCGCCCGAGCAGGTCGGCTTCATCGAGACAGAAGAGGACGCGCTTGGCGTGGCGGCCACCGGCCTGGACCATGGCGCGCATCAAGCTACCAATGATAACCCGCCCGACGGCGGGATAGCTTTTGAGGATTTCACCCGGGACCTGGATGAACACGTCGAGCGCGCCGTCAGGCAAGTCCGACGCCTCAAACGCAGAACCCGCCACCAGCGCCGCGTAGGGTTCCAGCGACAGCCACTGGGTATCCTTGGCGACCGTCGAAGCAATGCCGGTAAAGGTCTGATCGGCCATGCCGACAAACGGCGCCAGTGTCTCGCGCACCAGCCGCACATTGGTCTCTGAGACAATCTCTTTCAGCCGGGTTTTGAGGTCAGTCTCGGACAGCGATGTGAGGCTGCGCAGCGCCCGAAGTGTGCGGTCATGCTCGAAGGCGCCGCTGGTTAGCACCGTCAACAGCAGCCCGGTCAACAGGTTGTGGGCCTGGGCTTGGAAATATTCAGCAGCGCTGCCGTCTTTGCCTGAGCCTTCGCCGCACAACAGCTTGGCGAACGCCACCGCATCCGCCGCCTGGTTGCGGCTGTGCAGCAAGGGGGCGAGAACATTGAACCCTTGGATAGTCTCAAACGGTGCGGTGGGGTCGAGAACCACAATACGGCGTTTGGGTTTGAGGCGGCCACGGGCTCCTTGCACCAGCGCTGCCACTTCGCACGCAGGATCGAGTACGACCATGGAGCCTCGATACCTCAGCGCCGTCGGCACAACGCTCGACGTGGTCTTAAACCCGCCGGAGCCCGCGAACATCATCATGTGGGTCGATTCAAAATTGAGTTTGAAGGTGGCGAGCGGCGCGCGTCCGCCCTCGCCCCAAGTGGCGCGGAGTTTGGGATCAAAGGCAAGCCCGGCAATCGCCTTTTCGAGATCGGGCCGTGCGCATTCGCCGATGACGACTTCGCCGTCGGGAGGCAGGATCTGTGCGGTGGCTTCCAGGCTCATCCAGGTGGCATCGCCGAAACTACCTTGGGCGATGCCTTGAAAGTCGAGGGTGCTTCCCACTGTGCGTTTCAAGAGCAGCGCCATCAAAAGCGCGGCCGTTGCAATTCCGGCGTAGAGCACCGGATCAACATCGGCGAGCCGGAGAAAAAACCGCCGCCCTGGCGCGGGCGGCGCGAGGAACGGCCCAAAGCGCGCGGCAGCAAGGGTCCAGAGTAGGGCCGTTGACATCACTGCGCCGAGACAGACGGCGCGGCGTGACACTCCTTCGGCATAGGTCAGCAGGACGCCGGCCGCCGGGCCGAGGACCAGCAGCCCAAACAGCGCCGCCGGATAAATGTCTGGCGGCGGCCAGCCGGGAGGACTGACTTGCGGATAGAGGACGCCCAACGTCAGCGCATTGACAGCCAAAACCGCCACGGCGCTGAGTACGATTGGCGCCTCGCGCTTAAGCGCTGTCATCGCTGCCGCGCGCTGCACTTGCAAAAGCGCGGCCCACCTCGCGCAAGTGCTGCTGTTCGCCCGGATCACGAGCGGTGTCACGGTGCGTGACCAAAAGCCCCAAGAGCGCCATGGCATCGACGTGGCCGAGCCCGGCCTTGATGATGAGACCGCCGAGTTGGATCTTGTGACGGGTATCGACTTTGCGTTGATCGGTCATGAGGTGTCTCCGCTCCCGCTCAAGACGCGTCACTGCGTTTTCGAGGCGCAGCATGGCTCGGCCCGGCGTTCTGAAATCGTTGCACCACTTCTTTCAGCGCGTCTTCAATCGCCGTCACGTCGGCGTCGATGAGATGCAGACCGGCGCGCTCGCACAACAACCCGATGGTCTCACGGCGCTTGCGCATCATCGTCGTGCGCTTAGCCTGCAAGGCTTCAATTTGTTTGTCGATACTGGTGAGCAAGGCGCTTTGCGCCTTGGCCTGTTTTACCGGATGCCCCTTGGTCATCTGTCCCCGTTGATGATTTTTAACGCGCACTCAGTTGCACGCAAAACACTATCTCATTACTGCGACTCAGGATAGGAACACTTCTGACGTGCATTGCATTGCGCGTCAAGAAAAAGTGTGAGAAAGTCCGGATGGCGCAATTATGCAATCTTTGGCGATTGCTGTTGCGAGTGCGCGTTAACGATTTTGACAAGGCCCGATGGCGATTGCGCACTTCTCAGCAAGTTTCATTACGGCCGGACGCAGCCCCGTTGCGGCGGCCGCCTACCGGCATCGCACCGAGATGACCGACCGGACGATTGCGGAGACGTGGTCGTTTGCCCGTGAGACAGATCTGATTCATGCTGAGATCAGCGTCCCGCCCGACGCGCCGCAATGGATCCAAGACATTGTCTCAGCAGCAAGCGTTTCAAAGAGCAGCGAGCAACTTTGGAATGAAGTCGCGGCACAAGAGAAACGCCGCAATGGCCAGCATGCCCGCGAGTTTGTAATTGCGCTGCCGCTGGAATTATCGCGCGAACAAAACATCGCGCTGGTGCGCGAATTCATTCAATCGGAATTCGCCGCCAAGGGCATGATCGCCGACTGGGTCTACCACGACAAACCCGGCAATCCGCACGTCCATGTCATGCACACCTTGCGGGTGATTGGGTCATCCAGCTTCGGCGCCAAGCGTATTGCCTTGGTGGATGGCACCGGGGCGGTCCGCCGTCACAACGGCGTCCCGTTGTATCGCCCCTTGATCGGCACGCGCGACGATTTCAAAGCGCTGCGGCTGGCATGGGGCGCTTTGGCCTCGCAGCATCTGGCGCTTGCCGGACACGGCGCGGTGGTCGAGACCCGCTCGTTTGCTACGCTGGGGTTAAAGCTGCCACCATCGATCCATCGCGGGCCGTCGGTGACGGCCCTTCGGGGCAAATCCAAACCCTGCGGCGTTGATCTTTTTATCGGCCTCGATACGACGACCGCGGCGACTAAGATCCTCGCCAACCCTGCGCTGCTGCTGGATGTGATCACCATCGAGAAAGCGACGTTCTCAGCGAGGGACATCGTCGGCGCCGTGCACCGCTACAATACGGATAAAGCCGGGTTTGATCAGATCCTCGCCAAGGTCATGGCGGCACCGGAGTTGGTCTCGCTCCGGCCCGATGTGCACGATGCCGATACAGGTCTGCGGGTCGCGCAAGCGGTCTATTCCTCGGTCGCCATGGTCCGGCTCGAAGCCAACATGGTCGCTGCAGCCTTGAGACTGAAAGCGACAACCCGTCATCGCCTTCGCCGGGGGCATCGTGCAGTGGTTCGACCGGTTTCAATGAGCGGTATCGCAAGCGTTCCGGTCACGCTGTCGGACGAACAGCGCCACGCGGTCGCCCACATCACCGGAGCCGCAGGGATTGCTGCCGTCGTCGGTATCGCCGGTGCTGGTAAATCCACCATGCTCGGCGCGGCGCGCGCGGTCTGGAACTCGTCCGGCATGCGCGTCTTCGGTGCCGCACTGGCCGGAAAAGCCGCTGAAGGTCTGCACCGGTCGTCGGGGATTCCCAGCCGTACCATTGCGGCTTGGGAGTACGCCTGGGCCCAAGGACGCGACCGCCTCGCATCAGGTGACATCCTAGTCCTCGACGAAGCCGGGATGGTCTCATCCAAACAGATGGCGGCGCTGGTTTCAGCGGTCGAGGCGGCTAGCGCCAAGCTCGTCCTCGTCGGCGACGCCGCACAGCTGCAACCAATCGAAGCCGGTGCGGCCTTCCGGGCCATCGTCAAAAAGATTGGCGCGGCCGAGCTGACCGAAGTCCGCCGCCAGCGTGTTGTTTGGCAGCAGCAGGCAACGCAGGATTTGGCGCACGGCAATCTGCGGCGCGCGCTGGCTGCGTATTCCGCAGCGGGTGCAATTCATCACCCGGCGACGCGGGCTGAGGCCATTGCTGAGATTACGCGGGACTATGTGAAATTGCGCGCCGGGCGCTCGGTGTCCGAGACGCTGATCCTGGCGCATAGCAACGCAGACGTCTTGGCGCTCAACGCCGCCGTTCGCGCGGCGCTCAAAGATCAGGGCGACCTTTCGGGCGAGCAGCCCTTCATCACGGCGCGCGGTGTGCGCTTGGTTGCGCCCGGTGACCGCGTCCTATTTCTCGAAAACCGCCGCTTGCCGTCACAGACCGGCGCATCCGATCCGATAGCGGTCAAGAACGGCATGCTGGGAACCGTCGTCACGGCAGGGAACAATGTTTTGACGGTCGCGCTTGATGGCGGTTGGACCACCACCTTCGATGCCGCCACCTATGCCCATATCGACCACGGCTACGCCGCGACCATTCACAAAAGCCAGGGCGTCACCGTTGATCAAACGCTCGTCCTCGCCGCTCCCACAATGGACCGGCATCTCGCCTATGTGGCCCTGTCCCGCCATCGCGAGGCGGTGACGCTGTATGCGCCGCTCGATAGTTTTTCCGATCGCACGCTTGAAGTGGCGTTGAGCCGCTCGGGAGCGAAATCATCGACGCTGGATTACAGCCAAGACGACGTGCTGCGTGTGCGGGGCTTTGAAACCCTTCGCGATATCGCCGACGCGCTCGGGGCCTTCGTCACAACCCAGCGCCAAGTGGTTTCTGATGTTGCGCGCCGCCTGCGTGCGGCTGTGCCGCTGGCTCTGCGCCAGCCCGAGGCGCGCGATCCCGTTCGTACTGTTGCGTCCCTGCGTTCCTTGAAACCTTCACATGAGGACCAGATGGCCATGGAAGCCAAAGATTACATTGTCGACTTCGATCCTGAAGCCCGCACCATCCGCTATCCCTACAATGCCAGCGCCAACGAGATTGTCTCACGCTTTGCGGCGTGGGATGAGACCGCAGGTGTCTACCGGTTCCGCGACACCACCGATGACCGCGATATGAAAGCCGCCGCAGTGACCGCAGGGCGGATTGTTGCGGAAATGGGCGAAAGCCACGTTCGGGCGGAG
>JANNFH010000187.1:0-3730 GCA_031379565.1 Alphaproteobacteria bacterium | reverse complement strand
ACCGCTCCGGTATGGGGCGCGCGACTTTGGCGCCGCGCCTTGGCATGAGCGCGGAAGTCCCACCGCTCAGGGAAATCCCCAATCTCACCATGCGCGACATGGGGATGGATATGGGGATGGACCATGGCGTCATGGATCATGGCGCCATGAATATGCGAGACCCAGCAAACGCGCCGCCTAGCATGGCGGTGGGCGTGGGCGTGCAAAGCATTTCACCGATGCCGCAGAACCGTTTGGCCGAGCGACCAATGGGCCTTGAGAACGTCGACCATCGCGTCCTCGTTTACACCGATCTCGTTGCGCTCACACCCAATGGCGACACGCGCGCGCCTTCGCGCGAGATGGCAATTCATCTGACCGGCAACATGGAACGGTACATGTGGGGGTTCGACGGGCGCCGCTTTAGCGAGCTGGTTGAGCCGATCCGTTTCGAATGCAATGAACGCGTGCGCGTCAATTTGGTCAACGACACGATGATGTCGCACCCGATCCACCTGCACGGCCACTTCTTCGAGCTGGTCAATGGCCATCCCGGCCATCATCCTCGGAAGCACACAGTGAACGTGGCCCCGGGCGGGCGGCTTTCCTTCGATTTGACCGCGGACAATCCCGGCGACTGGGCCTTCCATTGCCACATGATGCTGCACATGCACGCCGGCATGTTCAATGTCGTGACCGTGCGTCCGCTCGGCGGGGCCACATCGTGAGATTTCTCGCAGCTACGCTCACGCCAATCGTTCTGGCCACTATCGCACCAGCTGTCGCGCAAGATCATTCGGCGCACAGAACCGAACAGGCTCAAGGTCCACAAATTGTGACGCCCGATCCGCACACAGGCCACAACATGTCGCAGGCGAGCGATACGCCACCGCCTGTCGCCGCGGCCTCTGGGGTCGCGCACGCGGCTGACCTCTATTTTGATCCGGCCATGATGGCGCACGCGCGCGAGCAATTGCGCACCGAAAACGGCGCGATCATAACGCACGCGGTCATTTTCGATCAGCTCGAAGCGACGTTTGGCGATCGCCAAGATGGCTATTCATGGGACGCGCAAGGTTGGTACGGCGGCGACGTCCATCGCTTCTGGTGGAAATCCGAGGGCGAAGGTGTGTTCAACGGTGAGACGGAGGAAGCCGAGCTGCAATTACTCTACAGCCGGGCCGTCACGCCCTATTTCGACCTCCAAGGCGGTCTACGCCAGACTTATCGCCCTGAGGGTGATCGCACCGACCTTGTGCTCGGCATGCAGGGCTTGGCGCCGCACCTGTTTGATGTCGATGCGGCCGTGTTTCTTTCCAACAAGGGCGAGCTCACCGCCCGGGCGCAAGCTGAGTACGATCTGCGTGTAACCCAGCGTCTCGTCTTGCAGCCGCGCGCGGAGATCAATCTGTCCGCAGAAGGATTACCGGAGTTTGCGATCGGCACGGGCGTCGCCGCCGTCCAGATCGGGGCGCGTCTGCGTTACGAAATCCGCCGTGAGTTCGCGCCCTATGTCGGTATTGAGTGGACCAGAGGGGTCGGCGAAACGCGCGGCCTGCTCGAGGCACGCGGAGATGAGCCCTATTCTATCCGCATTGTCGTTGGCGTGCGCACCTGGTTTTGATGAGGCGCCGCATTCACTATCTCAAGAGCACAACCAACCAACAGGAGTTCCCATGCGCAAATTCTCTATCACCCTTGCGGCCGGCATCGCGCTTCTAGCCAGCGCGCCGGTGGCGATGGCCCAGGCCGACGCCCACGCGGGCCATCACGCGGCCAATGCGGTTCAGACCACGCCGGCCGATGGCGCAATGGGCGCGCCGCCCGCTGACTTCAGCGCGACATTCCCACACCCGATGCGACTGACCAGTCTCGTCGTCACGCGACAAGGCGGCGACCCACAGGTCGTCGATGTTCCGGCGACCGATTCTGCGGCAACCGTAACGGTTGGGCTACCCGCGCTTTCACCGGGCAATTACACAATCGCGTGGACGGCCACCGGCGCCGACAATCACATCATGAACGGCATTGTTCGCTACATGGTTCACTAACCTATCTCCAACGCGCACCCTCAAGGATAAGCCGATATGAAGCGTCTCCTCATCGCTCTCGCCACCGCACTACTGCCATTGCTCACTACCGCCCCGGCGTTCGCGCACACCAGCGTTCGGGAGATGAGCATTACCGATAATGCCCGCCTCGCTCAGGCGCCGCAGGACTTCACGATCGTTTTCTCCGGCCACACTGGCCTTGCAAATGTGACGCTCACCAACGCAGCCGGTGAGACCTTTTCGCTTGCCTTCACGGCGCCACACGAGATGGCGGCGAGCTTCACGATCCCGTTGCCGGCGCTGCAGGCCGGCGCCTACACGCTGTCTTGGCGCACCATCGCTCATGACGGTCACGCCATGCCGGGCGCCGTACATTTCGTGGTAACCGGCGGCTGATTCCGGCGATGGAGACCGACACGCTCCTTGCACCGCTGTTCCTGGTGAAGATCGGGCTCTACGCGTCGGCGCTCACCGCCGGCGGCCTTGCCCTTCATGGCGCGCTGGGGATCATTGAAAGCGATCGAATTAGGGCGACACTCCGACGCGCAGCCCTCGCCGCAGTCCTCGCGCTTGCCTTCTGCGCCGCGCGTCTCTTGCTCATCAACGCGCAGCTCGGCGCGGGCGCCGCCGATGTGTTCAATGAAGCCAACTTCGCGTGGACATGGAGGATGCAGGGGCTTGCCGCTTTGGCCATGACCGGTGGGGCGTCGGCGCTCGCACTTTCGTTCTTCTTTGCGCCGAGGCTTCTGATGGGGCTAGGGGCGCTGGCTATCGCCGCATCCTTCGCGCTCACCGGCCATTCACAAGCTCTCGAACCGCCCGGCCTCGCGCCTTGGGCCGTAGCGGCGCACGCCTTCATCGCAGCATTCTGGTTCGCCGCGCCGATTACGCTTTGGCCGAGAGCCGATCTCGCTGACGAGGCCCTGCTTGAGCGCAACCGGCGCTTCAGCGTCTTCGCTGTCGCGGCCATCCCCATTCTGTTCGCGCTGGGCGTATGGCTATTGTGGCGGATGGCGGGCGGCATCGAAGCAACAGTTTCAAGCCTCTACGGCCAATTGTTGATCATGAAACTGATCGTGACCCTCGCCGCGCTCGGGCTCGGCGCGTTCAACAAATTTACTGTGACCACCGCGCTCAAGGGCTCGCCGGCGCGCGGCAGGATATTACTGGCACGGACGCTGGCCCTCGATGCTCTGTTTTTTGTGACCGCGCTTGGTCTCGTCGGTTGGGCGACAACGATGACAGGTCCGCCCGAAATGTGATCTAGACCAAATGGGTTCGTGGGGGAGAAACATGAAATTGGCGCGGCTGGCTTCGTTCATACATAAATGGCTGGCGCTCATCCTCGGCATTCAGATCGTGTTCTGGATCGGGAGCGGTCTCTTCTTCACGATTTTCCCCATCGAACAGATCAGGAGCGAATACCTCGTCCGATCGGCTGAGGTCGAGGCGCCGGACCTCGCGGCCCTCGGCGCACTCAACACAATTCGCGACGAACAAGGCCGAGCGCCGGTCAAACTAACGATCGAGCGTCGCGCCAGCGGGGACGTGATCGTCGCCGAGTTTCCCGAGGCGCCGCCAGCGCTGTTTGAGGCAGGCACGCTGCAACGGCTCTCTCCTCTTGATGAAGCGACGGCCACGCGCATCGCCCGAGCCCACGTCACGCTAACAGCCGCGCCACAAAGCACGGAACTCGTCAC
>JANNFH010000175.1:0-10904 GCA_031379565.1 Alphaproteobacteria bacterium | reverse complement strand
GTCGATAGCCGTATTGCCGATTGGAAGATCGGCATCATCGATACCATCGCCGACAACGCCTCGTGCGGCGTCTTTGCGCTGGGCCAAGCGCGTGCCGATCCGCGTGGCCTCGATTTGCCCAGCCTGCGTGTCACCGTGACGAAGAATGGGCGTCCGCTCTCGGAAGGATTGGGTTCCGCGGTGCAGGGCTCGCCACTGCAGGCCGTCGCGTGGCTCGCGAACACGCTCGGCGCCTATGGCGTGACGCTGAACGCCGGGGATATCATTCTGTCAGGCAGCCTCGTGCCACTGGAGCCAGCTAGAGCAGGCGACCATTTCGAGATGCAGCTTGAGGGCGTGGGCGCTTGCGCCATCCGCTTCGTGTAAAGGAAAAACGGTGCAGACGATCAACGCCGCGATCATCGGGTCTGGAAATATCGGCACTGATCTGGCCATCAAAATGATCAAGTATCCGCAAGCCATGAGTCTGGCGGCGGTTGCCGGCATCGATGCGAAGTCTGAAGGGTTGGCGATGGCCGCCAAGCACGGCGTCGCGACGACGCACGAGGGCATTGAGGGATTACGCCGGATGGCGTGCTACAACGACATAGACATCGTGTTCGACGCGACTTCCGCTCACGCCCACAAGGCGCACGACGCGGCGTTGCGCGCCGATGGCAAGCAGATCATCGACCTTACGCCGGCCGCGATCGGCCCGTTCACGGTGCCGTCGGTGAACATGGACGCACACCTCGATCAGCCGAACGTCAACCTCGTCACCTGCGGAGGCCAGGCCACGATCCCGATGGTGGCCGCGGTGTCGCAGGTGGCGCGCGTGCATTACGCCGAGATCGTCGCCTCGGTGTCTTCGCGCTCGGCTGGTCCCGGCACGCGCGCCAATATCGACGAATTCACCCGCACCACCGCGCGGGGCCTTGAAGTGGTTGGCGGCGCCGCCAAGGGGAAGGCAATCATCATTCTCAACCCAGCCGAGCCGCCGATGATCATGCGCGACACGGTGTTCACGCTCTCGGAGATGGTCGATCCCGAACTGATCCGCGCCTCGATCGAGGCGATGGTAAAAAAAGTGCAGGCCTATGTGCCCGGTTACCGCTTGAAACAGGAAGTGCAGTTCGAGCGCTTCGGCGGCAATAACAAATTGCGCATCCCAGGTTATGGCGAGTTCGAAGGGCTGAAAACGTCGATCTTTCTCGAAGTTGAGGGTGCGGGCGATTATCTGCCCTCCTATTCCGGAAATCTCGACATCATGACCGCCGCGGCCAAGGCCACCGGCGAGCTACTGTCGCAGCGCTTGCTCGCGCGCCGACAAGCCGCGAGGTCCTAGCCCATGCCCAGCTTCGACGTGAACACCGACAAGCTCTACATCCAGGACGTAACGCTGCGTGACGGCATGCACGCGATTCGCCACATGTACGGCCTCGACCATGTGCGCGACATCGCCCGCGTGCTTGACCGCGCCGGGGTGGATGCCATCGAGGTCGCGCACGGCGACGGGCTCAGCGGCGGCAGTTTCAATTACGGATTCGGCGCCCACACCGATTGGGAATGGATCGAAGCCGTCGCCGAGGTGCTCACGCGCTCGGTGCTGACGACGCTTATCCTGCCAGGCGTCGGCACCGTCGATGAATTGCGCCGCGCCTACGATTTGGGCGTGCGCTCGGTGCGCGTGGCGACCCATTGCACCGAGGCCGACGTATCGCGCCAGCATATCGGCATCGCCCGCGATCTCGGCATGGATGTCGCCGGTTTTCTGATGATGAGCCATATGATCGAGGCCGACGCCTTGGCCGGGCAGGCGCTGCTCATGGAAAGCTATGGCGCCCATTGCGTGTACGTCACCGACAGCGGCGGCGCGCTGGATATGGACGGGGTGCGCGATCGCTTTCGCGCATACGACCGTGTCCTGAAGCCGGAAACACAGCGCGGCATGCACGCACACCACAATTTGAGTCTGGGTGTCGCCAATTCAATCGTGGCGGCTCAAGAAGGCGCGGTGCGCATTGACGCCAGCCTAGCCGGCATGGGCGCGGGTGCGGGCAATGCGCCGCTTGAAGTGTTCGTCGCCGCCGCCGACCGCAAAGGCTGGCGCCATGGCTGCGAATTGATGATGCTGATGGATGCCGCTGAGGATCTGGTGCGCCCACTGCAGGACAGGCCAGTGCGCGTGGATCGCGAGACGCTTAGTCTTGGCTATGCCGGCGTCTATTCCTCGTTTCTGCGTCACGCCGAAAAAGCGGCGGCTGATTATGGCCTTGATACCCGCGAAATACTGGTTGAGTTGGGCCGCCGCCGCATGGTCGGCGGACAGGAAGATATGATCGTCGATGTTGCGCTCGATTTGATCAAAGCTCGGGAGGCGCGTGTTGACTGAATTCTCTAGCGCCCGCCCATTCAGGGCTGAAGCCGTCGAGCATTGGGACATTGAGACGGACGTCGCGATCGTAGGCTTCGGCGCCTCCGGCGCGTGCGCGGCAATCGAAGCGGCGGGCGCCGGCGCGCGGGTGAGCCTGTTCGAGGCCGGCTCCGGCAGCGGCGGGGCGTCGGCCATGTCCGGCGGTGAAATCTATTTCGGCGGCGGCACCGAAGTGCAGCGCGCCGCCGGGTTCGAGGACACCGCCGAAGCGCTTGAGGTCTATCTGCTGATGGCCGGCGGGCCCGATGCGGACGCCGCCAAGGTCGCGCTCTACGCCCGCAACAGCGTCGCCCATTTCGAATGGATGAAAGAGCAGGGCGTGCCGTACAAAGGCAATTACTTGCCTGGAAAAATTATTGAGCCAAGCGGAGACGACACGCTGATTTGGTCAGGTAGCGAAGAGGCCTGGCCGTTCTTTGAAAAATCCAAGCCCGCACCGCGTGGCCATGTCATACAATTCATGGGTTGGGGCGGCGGCAGGAAGTTGGTGGACGCGCTTGACGCGCGTGTGCGTGCGCTCGGCGTTGACGTGCGCGCCGACGCTAGCGTGCTGTCGCTGATCGCGGACGCTAGCGGGCGTATCGTTGGTCTGGTCGCGCGCATCGACAACCGCCCACACTTTGTCCGCGCAGCCAAGGGTGTCATCCTCTGCACCGGCGGATTTTGCATGAACAATGCGATGTTGCGCCGCTACGCGCCTGAGGCGCTGCGCTGCAACGATCCTATCGGCGAACGGGACGACGGCGCCGGCATCCTGATGGGCATGGGCGCCGGCGGCGACGCCATTCACATGAATGAGTTTTTTGTGACCTGCCCTTGGATTATTCCGGAATCCTTTGTCAAAGGCATTTTCGTGAATGAGCATGGCCAACGCTTCATCAATGAAGATTGCTACCATGGCCGCGTAAGCCGCGCGATGTTGGACCAGCCTGGAGAGCGGGTGTTTCTGCTGCTGGACAATGCCATCTTCGCCAAACCGCTCGATCTGGCGCGGATCAGAATCGCCGCGACCGGCGACACCTGGGAGGAAGTCGAGCGGGAATTGGGCATGCCGCAGGAGACGCTCGCCAGCACGCTGCGCACCTATAATCGCTACGCCCTCGAAGGCCATGATCCGGTGTACCGCAAGCAGCCGCCCTGGCTGAAGCCACTGAACGAGCCGCCCTACGCGGCGTTGGAGCTCAATTTTTCCAGCAGCTTTTTTTCATTCTTCACGCTCGGCGGTTTGCGCACGCTGCCAAGCGGGGAGGTGCTCGATTCATCCGGTGCGCCCATCCCCGGCTTGTTCGCCGCCGGCCGCGCCACCAGTGGGCTGCCTCGTTGGGGCGCGGGCTATAGCTCCGGCATGAGCCTCGCTGATTGCACGTTCTTTGGCCGGCTGGCGGGGCGCAAAGCGGCGGGGCGGCCGGTTGAGGCCGCTTGACGTCAAAATGAATGGCGCTCACTAAAGCGCGCGGGAGAATGAATCCGCCATGGCGGGATCCAAGATCATCATCACCTGCGCGGTGACCGGATCGATCCACACGCCCTCGATGTCGCCCCACCTTCCCGTGACATCGCAGGAGATCGCTGACGCCGCGCTTGGCGCCGCCGAAGCTGGGGCGGCGATTGTGCATCTGCATGCGCGCAATCCGGTGGATGGCCGGCCCGATCAAACGGCGGAGGCGTTCGAACCCTTCCTGCGCACGATTAAACAATCTTCCGACGTTGTGATCAACCTTACCACTGGCGGCTCGCCGTTCATGCAGGTCGAGGAGCGCCTCGCCCCCGCCGCCAAATGGAGCCCCGAAATCGCTAGCCTGAACATGGGCTCCATGAATTTCGGCCTGTTCCCCATGTTGAAACGCTACAGCGCGTTCAAGCATGCCTGGGAGCCCGAGATGCTGGAGAACAGCCGTGACCTGGTGTTCCGCAACAGCTTCAAGGACATCGAATTCGCTCTGCGCACGTTGAACCCCACCGGCGCGCGCTACGAATTCGAATGCTACGACACCAGCCATCTCTACAATTTGCATTATTTCTACACCGAGGGTTTGGTGAAGCCGCCGCTGTTCGTACAGACGGTCTTCGGCTTGTTGGGCGGCATCGGCCCCCATCCCGAGGACGTCATGCACATGAAGCGCACCGCTGACCGGTTGTTCGGCGGCGATCATGTCTGGTCTGTGCTTGGCGCAGGGCGCGCACAAATGCCCGTCGTGGCGATGGGTGCGGCGATGGGCGCCAATGTACGGGTCGGACTGGAGGATTCGCTTTGGCTCGGCCGCGGAAAGCTCGCTGCGTCCAACGCGGCTCAAGTAAGCACCGCACGCGCAATCATCGAAGGCTTGGGGCTGGAGGTTGCCAGCCCGAGCGAGGCGCGCGCGATGCTACACCTAAAAGGCGGTGACGATGTCGGTTTCTGAGTTTTCAGCGCGGTCTTGGCTGTTCGCGCCTGGCGATAGCCCGCGCAAAATGGAAAAGGCGGGTGCAAGCGCCGCCGATCTGGTGCTGCTCGACCTTGAGGACGCCGTGACCGAGAGCGCCAAGCCTGCGGCGCGTGACCTCGTCGCCTCTCATCTGCGCGCGCGCGTGGGCGGCCAACAAATCTGGGTGCGCATCAATCCGCTGGACACCGCCCATGCGCTGAAAGATCTCGCCGCGATTGTTCCCGCATTGCCTGACGGGATCATGTTGCCGAAGGCCACGCGCGCTGAGCTGGACCTGCTGCACCATTATCTGACAGCGTTGGAAGCTGCCAGCGGCGCCGACCCAGGCGCCATTCGCGTCATAGTGGTGGCGACGGAAACGCCGTCGGCGTTGTTTGGTCTTGGCGATTATGCCGGCGCGCCCAGGCTTTCAGCGCTAACATGGGGCGCGGAGGACCTCGCCACCGCCCTCGGCGCGATCAACAATCGCGACGAGGCCGGCGAATACGAGTTTCCCTATCAATTGGCGCGAACCCTGTGCCTTGCGGGCGCCGCCGCGGCGAAAGTCGCCGCCGTCGAAACCATTCACGGTGATTACAAAGACCTCGCTGGCCTGGAACGTGTCGCCAACGCTGCGCGGCGCGCTGGTTTCCGTGGCATGATGGCGATCCACCCCGATCAGGTTCCCATTATCAACCGCGCCTTTAGCCCGAGTGAGACGGAGGTTGCGCGCGCGCGGCGCATCGTCGAATTGTTCGATGCCAGTCCTGGCGCCGGCACGCTCGGCCTCGACGGCGAAATGCTGGACATGCCGCATCTGAAACGCGCGCGCGCCGTGCTCGCCATGGTGCGCGCATGAGTGAGGAAGAGGTCGCCTATGGCCGCATGGATGCCGAGCTGGCGGCGATGCCGATCGGGTTCGCAGCGAACGCTTTCGCCGGCCAAGTTGTGTTGATCTCGGGGGCGGGCTCGGGGATCGGCCGCGCCTGCGCGCATTGGTTTGCAAGGCTCGGCGCCAAGCTGGTGTTGTGCGGGCGCAAGCTCGAAACGCTCGCGTCCACCGCCGAAGCGCTGGCCGGGTACGGCGCTGAGGTGATGGTGCAGCCGATGTCGGTGCGCGATTCGGATGCGGTGGCGGCGCTCTTCGACGCGGGCTGGGCGCGGTTCGGGCAGCTCGACGTCTTGATCAACAATGCCGGCGGGCAATTTGCCCAGGCCGCGATCGATTTCACGCCCAAAGGCTGGAACGCCGTGATCGACACCAATCTCAACGGGTCCTGGTACATGATGCAGGCGGCGGCGCGGAAATGGCGCGCTGCGGCGCGTCCGGGCGTCATCGTAAATATCGTCGCGGCTGTTACGCGCGGCATGCCAGGCGTGGCCCACACCTGCGCCGCCCGCGCCGGCGTCATCCACCTCTCAAAAACCGTGGCGGTCGAATGGGCGCCGCTCAATATCCGCGTCAATTGCGTCGCGCCGGGTGTAGTTTCCACCGAAGCGATGAATTCCTATCCCGAAGAAGCGCGGCGCACTTTTCCGCGCACTAATCCTATGATGCGCTTTGGGCAGGTTGAGGATATCGCTAACGCCGTCGCGTTCCTGGCCGGGCCGACGGGCGCGTTCATAACGGGCGAAGTCCTCACCGTGGACGGCGGCAATCAGCTTTGGGGCGATCAATGGACCATCCCGAAACCTGACTATTTCAAGGTCCCCTGAGATGGCTGAGAAAATCGCGCTGGATGCTCTCGATCTCACCAACCTCATTCGCCCGGGCGATCAGGTTATTTGGGGCCAGGCTTGCGGAGAGCCGCAGACTCTGGTCGAGAAATTAATGGAGCAGCGCGCGGCGTTAGGCGGCGTATCCGCGTTCGTCGGCTCCTCGTTCTCCCAAACCTTGCAGGCTGACCATGCCGATCATGTGCGCTTCGTCAGCATGGGCGCCATCGGCACACTGTCGCGACTGAGCCGCGCGGGGGTGCTCGAGATAATTCCATGCAATGTCGGCCAGATCGGCGCCCTGATTGCGCAAGGTCTGATCGCTTGCGATGTCGTGCTGGTGCAGGTCAGTCCGCCTGACGGCGATGGTCGGCACAGTTTCGGATTGATCAACGACTACGTTCAAGCCGCGATCCGCAAGGCGCGGCTCGTGATTGCGGAAGTCAATCACCAGATTCCTTTCACATTCGGCGATGCGACGTTGAGCGCCGATCAAATAGACCATTGGATTGAAACTTCACGTCCACCGGTGACCTTGGCGAGAGCGGAAATCAGCGAGACAGATCGCGCCATCGCCGCCCATGTGTGCCGCTACATTGAAGATGGCTGCACGCTGCAAATGGGCATTGGCGCGGCCCCAGAAGCGATCATGCGCCTCATTGGTGACCGTCGTGATTTGGGTATCCATTCCGGCATGATCGGCGACGGCGTCGCCGATCTCATGCGCGCCGGGGTCGTTACCAACGCCCGCAAAACACACGAGCCGGGCGTTACGATTACTGGCGCTCTGGTGGGCAGTCCAAGTCTCTACGAATTCGCACACCAAAACCCCGCGATCGGTTTGCGCCGTTCGGAGATTACGCACGGCGCTGCCGTGATTGAGTCGCTGCCCAAGCTGGTCAGCATCAATTCGGCGATCGAGGTGGATGTCACCGGGCAAGTCAATGCCGAACAGGCCGGCGCGGCCTATGTCGGCGGCGCCGGCGGCCAAGTCGACTACGTTCGCGCGGGTGCGCGTTCGCTAGGCGGACGCTCGATCATCGCCATGCCAGCGACGGCGAAAGAGGGAACTCTGAGCCGCATTGTCACGCACCTGTCAGGTCCCGTCACAACAGCGCGCGCCGAAACTGACGTGATCGTCACGGAGTTTGGCGCGGCTGAACTGAAGGGCGTAAATTTGGTCGAACGCGCACGGCGGTTAATCGCCATCGCCCACCCCGATTTCCGCGAGGCGCTGTCGCGAGACGCTCACGATCTGTTCAAGCGAGGTTATTGATGCGTGACGATGTCCTGTTCGAAGCGCGGCCCGACGGCGTCGCCATAATCACGATCAACAACCCCGACGCGCGAAATGTGCTTGGCAAAGGCGTGCGCGAAGGGCTGTTCGCTGCCTGGGATCGGTTTGAGCGTGACCCCGCCTTGCTGGTCGCCATCCTCACCGGCGCCGGCGACAAGGCGTTTTGCGCTGGCGGCGATCTCAAGGAAATGGCGAGCATCGGCCTGGCCGTGCCACCGCGTGAGATGTTTCCAATTCCGGGCGACACCATAGAAATCACCAAGCCGACCATTGCCGCCGTCAATGGCGCGGCTTACGCGGGTGGCTGGCTGCTGGCCCAATCCTGCGATCTGTGCATCGCCTCCACCAATGCCCGTTTCGCCATCACCGAGGTGAAAGTGGGGCGCGGCGCCCCCTGGGCCGCGCCGTTGATCCACATGATTCCGCAGCGGATCATGATGGAAATCCTGCTCACTGGAAAACCGATCGACGCCCAGCGCGCTTATGAGATCGGCCTGGTGAACCGTGTCGTGGCGCCGGCGGAACTTATGAGTGCGTCGCTGGCGATGGCGCATGAGATCATCGAGGGCGCGCCCTTGTCGATGCGCGCGATGAAGCAAGTGGTGATGCTGTCCACTGAAATGGGCCGCACCGCGGCGCTGCGCGCGTCTCGCCACGCTTTCGAGCGCGCCTATCGCAGCGCCGATGCCCAGGAGGGCCCCAAAGCGTTCGCGGAAAAGCGCAAGCCGCAATGGCGCGGTGAGTAGAAGCTAGCCGAGGTCTTTCCAACCGCCAGAGCGGTATTCGCTGCTGATCAGCAATTTGATGGTGCTGAAGTCGATGAAGCGGACGCAGCTCTCGCTCATGCGCGCGCGCCGCTTTGCGAGTTCCGTCTCCGACCCGCCGGCGTCGAAATAGGCATCCCAGTCCGTCATGGCCGCCTCGGGAAAACTCTCCTCGACAATGGCGTCGAATGGCGGCGCCTCGGGCGCAAGTGGCCGCAACACCGGGTTCTGCTGATAGAAAAACGTGCTCTGTGTCTCGATCGCCACCGCCGTGTGGCTCTCAAGCCAAATTCGCAAAAAATCTTCGCGACTTTGGCCCGGAAGCCGCGAGAAAAAGGCAAGTTGGGTGAAGCCCGGCGTGCGCGCTCCCGTCGCTGGGCTGAGCAGCGGCAGCGGTGTCGTCTCTGTGGTTTCATAGCCGTGGAAACGCGCGCCGGCCTGGCGCAACGCCGCCGCAGCGCCTTCTATTTGCCGGGCGGAATTGACAAAGAAGGAGACGAGCGCTGCGGGCCGATCGCTGGCCATCTCGGGGTAGAGCGCCTGACCCGCGGCCACCGCTTCGTCCGGCACGTTGATGCGCAGACGAAAAACCTCGCCCGCGAGCAGGGCTTCTTTCACCGGGCCGAGCAGCGCTGCGTTGAGCCGGCTCTGCTCGGCGGCGTCCGCCCAGAACGGAAACATCAGTTTCTGCATCTTGGCTCTCTATGCGCCGCACTTCGCTGCGATGGATTCAGATGTTCGAGAGTTTTTCGCCGCCGACATAGAATTGCTTGAACCAGGCGCGATATTGCAGGATCGGCCCATCGCCGTCGCAAAGGATCGGGCGCGCCCGGTACTTTTTGTTGTTCCAAATAATCATGTCCACGGATTCAAAGCCCGCCGATTCCTCACCGTCGGCTTCGCCAATCATGTGCGCGACGATGTGGTGGGCTACTTTGGCTTCCGGCGTGCCCTCAGCGTAGCGCTTGTGGGTGAAGCTCATATTTATCAGCGATTGCTCGCGCGTAATCGGCTGGGTGTAGCTCACCATCGTCGCGCTCACGCCTTGGCGGGTGAAGCGGAAGATGTTGAGGCCGGGGCCATAGCTTTCACCCACCTGGGCGCCGTGATCCATATCGACGAAATATTTGTGGTCTTCGAACCGATACTCGGCGTGCGGAATTTCCGGGCCTCCATGCAGGAATTTGAGGTGAGGGAAATCGACGCCGTTCTCCGCCAGTTCTTGGATTGCGGTGTTGATGGGCCAGCTTTTGCGGTGAGGCTTGATGTAGTCGGGGCTTTCCACGTCCGGAATGTCGGGCAATTCCCAGGTTGGGGGCTCCATGTTGGGATGGTGCCAGGCCCAGATCAGGCCGTATTTTTCTTGCACCGGCAACGCCCGCAAGATCGGCTGGCGTTGCGTCACTGGCGGCATGTTGGTCGCGTAGGGGATGTTCTTGCACCAGCCTTCGGTGTCGTATTGCCAATGATGGAACGGGCAACGAATGTTGTCGCCGACGACCTTGCCGCCGTGACCGAGATGGGCGCCGAGATGGGGGCAGAACGGATCGGTGACGCCGACTTTCCCGCCTTCGCCGCGAAACAACACCCATTCCTGGTCGAACAATTGAATATTGCGAATTTCACCCGCCGCCAGGCTGTCTGAATAAGCGACAAAGAACCAGCCGACCGGAATCGGAAACGGGCAGCGCTCAAGTTCCTTCGAGCCGACGAGAATCTTGCGGTCGATGGCGTTCATCCAGGGACTCCCCGCGCATTGAGGCGCGCGCAAAAGCAGCGCGCGCAGATATTTGATGCCATTTGTAAGTTGACGTCGGCGCCTTCACAAGAGCGAAAAGCGACGCCAAAGTCGAAACGGCGCCACAAATGCGCACGGGAAATGCCAGCCTTGCTACGCAAGGCGGCGCCGTGTGGCGACTTTGGATCGGCATCACAGGGGTGAGGCGAAGATGAGCGTATTGGCGGGAAAGATCGCGATGGTCACTGGCGCCGGCCAAGGCGTTGGCCGCGGCATTGCGCTGGCGCTGGCCAAAGCTGGCGCGTCGCTCCTGGTCGTGGGGAGAACGGAAGCGAAATTGCTCGCTGTTTGCGCAGAGATCGAGGCCGCGGGCGCTACGGCCGCGTCCCTTGTGTGCGATGTCAGCGATGTCGAGGCGATTAGGCAGACTGTGGAGGCCGGTGTAGCGAAATTCGGCGGCCTCGATATCCTGGTGAACAACGCCTATGATGGCGCCTTCGGGCCTCTGCTATCCCTGACCGACGAGGGTTTCCAAAAAGGTTTCATCGCCGGACCCTTTGCAACCTTTCGC
>JANNFH010000153.1:0-4472 GCA_031379565.1 Alphaproteobacteria bacterium | reverse complement strand
GGCGCCATTGACGATCGCGCCGGCCACCCTTGTTGGCGCTCCGGACTGGACCGCGTCTGCGCCGTTTGCTCAGGCCGCCGCGGCAGGTTCGGTGCTTTACGCCACGTTGCGCGTGCAGGGTGCGGTGGCGAGCGCCGCCTTGGTTGAGGTGGCGGCGAACGGCGTGCGGCGCGATCGCGGTGAGGTTGCCGCTGGGCTTGGCGGCGCCGATCCGGTTTCGCTGCGCCGGGCGTTGGCGGCGCTGGCCGAGCAGGCCAGCCAACGCATCCAGAACGATTGGAAAGCGCGCATCGCCACGGGTTCCGGCCAGCGGGCGCGGGTTTCCGCTTCGGCGCTCTATCAGGACGAGCGCCAATGGGAGCAGATCAAGCAGGGGCTTGAAGGCGCGGCGGCGACGTTGATCTCGGAAATCCGCATCGAAGCGGTGGGACGTGAGGGCGCGCTGGTGTCGTTTTCGTTCGTCGGCGAGCGCTCCCAATTGAATGCGGAGCTGGCGCGGCGGGGCGTAGCGTTGGTGGACGGCGAAGCCGGGCCAGTGCTTCGCGTCGTTCGCCGATGAGCGCGCGTTGAGCCAGCCTCGCTTGTTTGAATTCCGCATGGGGGAGCGCTCCCCCGAAACCCTGGTCGTGGCCGAGGCCAATCGCGACGCCGCTAAATTGCTTACGCAATGGCGAAACTGGCCGGGCGGCGCGTTGGCGTTGGTGGGTCCAAGCGGCGCCGGCAAAACCCATCTGGGGCTGGCCTGGGCGGTTGAAGCCGGGGCCCGCCAACTTGGCCCGCTTACCTCCCCGGACGATGCCGCGGCCATCTTTGCTGAGTCTGGAGGGCGCCTGTTCATCGACAATGCCGATGGCGCGCGAGACGAGGCCATGTTCTGGCGGGTACTGGACCTCGCCCGCTCTCGTGGCGGGGCGGTGCTGCTGGTGGGGTCGGTCAGCCCGGAGAAATGGGGCGCGGCCCTGCCTGACCTTCGATCCCGGCTGCAAGCCCTGCCGACGGCTCGGCTCGGGGAGCCGGATGAAGCGCTTCTGGACCTGGTTCTGCGCCGTTTGTGTCGCGAACAATTCATTCAATTGAGCGATGATGCGGTCAAATACCTGGTCAGGCGGATGCCGCGGACGTTCGCGGCCGCCCGTCAGGTGGTCGCCGCGCTGGACGCAGATCTGGTGCGGGGAGCCAAACCTGTGGCGCTCGGAGCGGCTAAAAAGGCGCTCGAAAAGGCCAAGGTTGGGTGGGGTGACGAGGGCGGAGACGGTTAACAAATGGCGAAGGCGCGCAGAAAACAGCGCAGCACGGCGCAGAAGACGCCGCTAATGAGCAGTCCAGAGCGCTTCCTCAATCGGGAGCTCTCTTGGCTCGCCTTCAACACCCGTGTGCTGGAGGAATCGGAAAATCGCGCGCATCCGCTGCTGGAGCAGCTGCGCTTCTTGTCGATCTCGGCCAACAATCTCGACGAATTTTATATGGTCCGCGTCGCCGGCCTGCACGAGCAGGTAAAGGTGGGCTTGTCGGTGCTCAGCCAGGACGGCCTCAGCCCGGCGCAACAATTGGCCAAAGTGCATGAAGCCGCGGGAACGCTAATCGCGCGTCAACAGCGGCGCTGGCGCAGCCTGCGCGGTGACCTGCGCGCGGTCGGTGTCGTGGTGCTCGATCCGGAGGAGCTGACGCCGGGCGAGCGCGATTGGTTGAAGCCGGTGTTCATGGAGCAGGTGTTTCCGCTGCTGACGCCGCTGGCGGTTGATCCCGCCCACCCGTTCCCGTTCATTCCCAATCTGGGCTTCGCCATTGCGCTGAAGCTGAAACGGATCACCGACGGGCGGGCGCTAAATGCGTTGATCCCGGTGCCGACGCAGGTGGCGCGTTTCCTCGATCTGACCGCCGCCGCCAAGTCAGGCGCGCACGATGCGGCTCAACGGCGCTTCATCACCCTCGAGAATGCGATTCTGCTGTTTCTCGATGAGCTGTTCCCCGACTATGTCGCCGAGGCGCACGGCGGTTTCCGTGTGGTTCGCGACAGCGATATCGAAATCCAAGAAGAATCCGAAGACCTGATGCGCGAATTCCAGACGCGCCTCAAAGAGCGGCGCCTGGGCGCCATTGTCCGCCTCAAGGTCGATGCGTTGATGCCGGACGATTTGCGCGAGTTCATCGTTCGCGAGATTGAAGCCGATCCGCGCGACGTCGTGCTGGTTGAGGGCATGCTTGGCCTTGCCGCGCTCTCGGCGCTGGTGGCGGTTGAACGGCCTGACCTGAAGTTTACGCCCTACGAACCGCGATTTCCCGAGCGCATCCTGGATTTCGGCGGCGACAATTTCGCCGCCATCCGGGCCAAGGACATTTTGGTCCACCACCCCTACGAAAGTTTTGATTCGGTGGTGCAATTCCTACGGCAGGCCGCGGCTGATCCCGCCGTGGTCGCGGTCAAGCAAACGCTCTACCGCACCTCGAAGGATTCTCCGATTGTCGCCGCTTTGGTGTCGGCGGCGGAAGCGGGAAAAAACGTCACCGCGCTGATCGAGTTGAAGGCGCGGTTCGACGAAGAGGCCAACATAAAACTGGCTCAGACGCTGGAGCGCGCCGGCGCCTCGGTCGTGTATGGGTTTCTCGATTACAAAACCCATTCCAAGGTTAGCCTTGTGGTTCGCCGCGAGGGTGAGGGCTTGCGCACCTACACGCATTTCGGCACTGGCAATTATCACCCCATCACCGCGCGGGTTTACACCGATCTATCGCTGTTCACGGTCGACCCTGCGCTTGGGCGCGATGCGGGGCGGTTGTTCAATTTTGTCACCGGCTACGCCAAACCGGCGGAATTGGAAAAGCTCGCCATCGCGCCTTTGAACGTGAAGTCCACATTGCTGCGTTTGATCGAGGACGAAATCGCACACGTGCGAACCGGCCGCGAGGGGGCGATCTGGGCCAAGCTCAATGCGCTGGTGCATCCAGAGATCATCGACGCGCTCTATCGCGCCAGCAATGAAGGCGTGAAGATTGAACTGGTGGTGCGGGGCATCTGCTGCCTCCGGCCCGGCGTGAAAGGCCTGTCTGAGAATATCCGCGTCAAATCGATCGTCGGGCGGTTTTTGGAGCATTCTCGGATTGTTTGTTTCGGCGCCGGTGCGAAATTGCCCAACCCAAGCGCTAAGGTGTACATTTCTTCCGCCGACTGGATGCCCCGCAATCTGGAGCGGCGCGTCGAAATCATGTGCCCGGTTGAAAATCCCACGGTACACCAGCAGGTTCTCGACCAAATCATGGTCGCGAACCTGAATGACGAGGCGCAGTCTTGGTACATGACCCCAGAGGGGGAGTTTCAGCGGGTGGACGTGTCGCAGCTCGACGCGCCGTTCTCGGCGCACGTCTATTTCATGCGCAATCCGAGCCTGTCGGGCCGGGGCAAGTCGCTGAAGGGCGATGCGCCGGCGGCGTTCGATCACATCGGGCCGCGCCGGGCCTATTGAGGCCTAGGCCGTGAGCGGTCGTGAGCTGCGCGATGGCCAAGAAGCGGCCGTCATCGATGTCGGCTCGAATTCCGTGCGTCTGGTGGTCTACCGTATCGATGGGCGGGCGATGACGCCCATTCTCAACGAGAAAGTGATGGCCGGCCTGGGACGCAGCCTGGGGCAGACCGGCAAGCTGTCGCCGGACGGGATCGACGCTGCGTTGCGCGCGCTGCGCCGTTTCGCAACCTTGACCCAAGCGCTCGGCGTACAAGACGTGTTCGCGGTAGGCACTGCGGCGGTGCGCGAGGCCGGGGATGGCGCCGCCTTCGCCCAGCAAATGCGGCGCGAGACCGGCATTCCGCTGCGAATTCTCAGTGGCGCTGAGGAGGCGCTGCTTTCCGCGCTTGGCGTCAGCGCTGGCGCGCCCGACGCCATGGGCGTGGTCGGCGATCTCGGCGGCGCCAGCCTCGAACTGATCGAGATTTCACCGAGCGGGCCCGGGCGCGGCGAGACGTTCCGGCTTGGGCCGCTGGCGCTCGCCGCCGACGGCCCGTTCGATTACGAGCGCGTCGTGGCGCGCACCAACTAAGAACTCGCCAGCGTACAGATGCTCACGCGCGGCGGAGGCGATTTCTACGCCGTGGGCGGCGCCTGGCGCGCGCTTGGGCGCATCGATATCCGGCTCCGAGATCACCCCTTGGGCGTGCTGCATCACCATGAAATGAGCCGCGCTGAGGTGCTGCGGCTGGTCGATGTCGTGCGCAAGCAAAGCAGGCGATCGCTGGAAAAGTTGGAAGAGGCGGCCGCCAAGCGGGCGGATTCATTGCCCTACGCCGCCGTGGTGTTGGAGCGGGTGATGCAGGCGGGCGGCTTTGACCGGGTGATCTTGTCGGCGTTTGGCTTACGCGAAGGTGTGCTGATCGAGCGGATGTCGCAAGCGGCGCTGGCGATGCATCCGCTGATCGCGGCGGCCGAAGCGATCGCTGGGCGCGCGCCGCGCGCGCGCCTCTTTGGCCGCGCGCTCGAACA
>JANNFH010000143.1:0-6350 GCA_031379565.1 Alphaproteobacteria bacterium | reverse complement strand
TCCGCACCGAATACACCTGCGTCGATATAATCTTGCGGGCGATCGAAGCCGTAGCGGCAGCGCGCAATCCAGAACAAGGTGTGGAGGTCGCGGAGCCCGCCCTTCCCTTCCTTGATATTGGGTTCGACCATATAGCGCGACGCGCCGGCGCGGTGATGGCGCGCATCGCGCTCGCCCAGTTTCGCGGCAATGAAAGCAGCCTGGTTACGCGAGGCGACCTCCTTGCGGAAACGCCTCGCCAAGTCCTGCGCCAAGGTTTCGTCCCCGGCGATGCGACGCATTTCCAGCAGCGCAGTGGCGATGGTGTGATCAGCCTTTGCGAGCTTGAGGCATTCCTCGACGTTGCGTGAGGAATTGCCGACCTTCAGCCCCATGTCCCACAATATGTAGAGCATGTATTCGGTCACGCTCTCAGCGAATGCGGTCTGCTTGTAGGCGCGCAAGAACAGCAGATCGAGGTCCGAGAACGGCGCCAGTTCGCCGCGCCCGTAGCCCCCCACGGCGATCAGCGCGAAGCGCTCGCCTGCTGTGGGGTTGCGGGCCCGGAACACGTGAATGGTGACGAAATCATAGAGCGCGTCGACAATTTCATCGGCCAGGAGCGCGGTAAGCCGCGCTGCCGCAAGGCCGTCCTCGCCGGCGGCTAAGTGGCTGGTAATCAAGGCTTTTCCGTCGGCCCAGGCCTTGCCGAGAAGCGCTAATGCCTCACGTCTAAGGCCATCACCGCCCACATGGGCGGCGGCGCTGAGCCTCTGGCGCAAGCCGGCGCCGTCAATGAGCTCCTCCGCGCGAATGGGCCTAAGGCGCACGTTTATGACGCGAAATTAGGGCTGCCCGCACCGAAGAGGCGGGCGCGCACGGTTTTTTGTCACATAACATCTTGGTAAAAAGCACACCCCAAACTTGCCTCATTTCGCGGGCACAGCCAAAGATAACAGCTGGGGACGTGGCGGACATCACATCCTTGGGCCATATAGGTCACAGGAGATTATTGAATGCGCAGCAGAGGGGCCAGAACCATTCAGGTCAATCCCGTCGATGACGAGCCGCGACAGCGCGCCGTGACCGACCATCCTGATCGCAACCGTATGGAAGCGATCATGGATCAGAAATTGTTTTGGCAGCGCATCAAGAGCGAGCGCGCCTCGGCCTATTGGTTTGCCGCCTCGTTCTGGGGCGTGGGCGGCTTGGTCGTGGGCGCTCTCTTGGGCGGCTACATGATGTTTCAGGCCTATGTTGGCCTAACTGAACCGGTCCGTGACACGTTGGTGCAGGGACAAGCCATCCAGGAAGCGACCCAGTCGGTAAACAACCGCCCCTCGCTGGTGGATCGCGAAGTTAATCCTCAATCAGCCCCTTGAGCCAGTAGAGCGCCTCAAGCGCTTGCTTCGGCGTTAGGCTGTCCGGGTTCAAGTCCGAGAAAGCTGTTTCGAGCGCCGATGGCGCTTGCTGGGCGATGATCTGCGCGAACAGCGGCAGCTCATCGACGATTTCCACCCGCGTCCCGCCGCCCGATTGCTCCAACCGCGCCAACACAGCGCGCGCGCGCTCCACCGCGGTTTTGGGCAAACCCGCAAGCTTCGCCACCTGGATACCGTAAGACCGATCGGCCGCGCCCGGCGCGACCTCATGCAGGAAGACCAGATCGCCCTTCCATTCCTTGGCGCGCAGATGTGCGTTCTGTCCCGCCTCGAGCTTTTCCGCCAGGCGCGTCAGTTCGTGATAATGGGTGGCGAACACGGCGCGGCAGCGATTGATCTCATGCAGATGCTCGGCCACCGCCCAGGCGATCGCGAGGCCGTCGAACGTGGCCGTGCCGCGGCCAATTTCGTCGAGCACCACCAAGGCGCGCGGCCCGGCCTGATGCAAGATTGCAGCGGTTTCGACCATCTCGGTCATGAACGTAGAACGGCCTCGCGCCAAATCGTCGGAGGCCCCAACCCGCGCGAACACGCGATCGACGATACCAAGCCGCAAGCGCTGGGCGGGCACAAACGAGCCGGCCTGCGCCAGCACGGCAAGCAACGCGATCTGGCGAAGATACGTGCTTTTGCCCGCCATGTTCGGGCCAGTGACGAACAAGAGCCGAGGCCCGGCGCGTCCCTCCCCATCGAGCCGTGCGTCGTTTGGCGTAAAACCATTGCCCTGCGCGCGCACACCCGCCTCGACCACGGGGTGGCGCGCTGCGTCGGCTATGAGAGCTGCGCTCTCGTCTATTTCAGGGCGCACAGCGCCCACTTCGTCAGCCCAGTGCGCCAGACCGGCGGCGACATCGAGCGCCGCAAGTGCTTCGGCGGCGGCGCGAATCTCGGCCCCGCACGCCGTGGCGCGCGCGGCAAAGTCGCGAAATAGCGCCAACTCCCGCGCCAACGCGGCTTCGCCGGCGCGCGCAATCTTGGCGTCGAGCTCAGCGAGTTCCGTGGTGGTGAAGCGGACCGAGCCGGCGTTGGTCTGGCGATGGATGAAACGTGCGCTGAGCGGCGGCGTCATCAACGCCTCAGCCTGTTTCGTCGTCGCATCGATGTGATAGCCCAACACGTTGTTGTGTTTGAGTTTTAGCGCGGCGATCCCCGTTTCGTCGGCGTACCTTGCTTGCAGCGCGGCGATGACCCGGCGACTGTCGTCACGTAGCGCGCGTACCTCGTCTAGCGATGGGTCGAAACCCGGCGTCAGAAAGCCGCCATCGCGCGCCAACAGCGGCAAATCTGGCGCCAGCGCACGCTCAAGCGTTTGCGCCAATGCGGCGCTTTCCGCATGGGTCGTCAGTGCCAACGCGTTGCAAGCCCGAGCGACTTCCACCGGCGCGTCGCCACTAAGGCCCGCGCAGCGCGCTGAAGCGCGGTCTCCAGCGCTCAATCCATCACGTAACGCGGCGAGATCGCGTGGACCGCCCCGGCCCAACGAAAGTCGCATCACCGCGCGCGCTAGATCCCCCGCCGCTTTCAGCTCCTGGCGCACGCCGGCGCGCCGATCCGGCGCGTCGAGAAAGAACTGCACCGCATCAAGGCGCTCATTGATCGCGGAAATTTCCGTAAGCGGCCGCGCGAGGCGTTCCGCCCATAGCCGCGCGCCCGCCGCGCTTATTGTGCGATCGGTGCTGGCGAGCAGCGAGCCCTCGCGCCCACCTCGTCCCAGGTAGGTGTTGTTGGCGCGCTCAATCTCAAGCGCCGAGCGCGTGGCCGCGTCAATCGCCATAAAGGCACGCTCGGCATTTCGGCGCGGCGGCGCGAGGCGTGGCGCGGCGCCAGCTTGGGTCAACTCGACGTAATCGAGCACGAGTCCGATAGCAGAAAGTTCGGCAACACTGAAATCGCCGAACGCATCGAGCGCGGCGACTTCAAACGCGGCTTTGATGCGGCGGGCAGCGGCCTTGGCGTCTGCCTTCACCGGTGGGCGCAATGTCAGCGCGGCGCCGCTGACGTCGGCGGCTTCTTGCAGCTGCGCCCGCGCCGCGTCCGACTCGGTGGCGAGAATTTCCGCCGGCCCCAGCGCCACTAATTCCTCGACGATTTGCCCTGGGCGCAACGCGCGCGTCTCGAACGCGCCGGTGGAGACATCCGCCCAAGCGATGGCCGCGCCCTCCCCCGTCGTGACGCACGCCGCGAGCCGGTTGGCGGCTCGGGCATCGAGCAGGCCGTCTTCGGTTAGCGTTCCGGGCGTGACCACGCGCACGACCGCGCGATGGACGATGGCTTTCGAACCGCGTTTCTTCGCCTCGGCGGGGTCTTCCATTTGGTCGCAGACCGCGACCTTGAAGCCGGCGCGGATCAGTTTCGCCAGATAGCTCTCCGCCTGATGCCAGGGCACACCCGCCATCGGGATCGGATCGTCGCCGTGGCGGCCGCGCTGCGTCAGCGTGATGCCGATGGCCGCGGACGCTTGCACGGCGTCTTCAAAGAACATTTCGTAGAAATCGCCCATGCGGAAAAACAAGATAGCGTCCGGATGCTCGGCCTTGGCGGCGAGATATTGCGCCATGAAAGGCGAGACGCGTACGGCATTCGCCGCCGGATGCGAGGAGGAATCGGCCACCTCTCAGCTTTAGCCTGTTGCGCCCGCGACTTCCATTGACGCGAAGCGGACCAAAGCTAGGTTGGCGCCCTTGCCTCCGAGATCGCCAGCCATGCCTGATACAACAAAGCGCAGCTTTACCGACGAGGAGGCCCTCGCCTTCCATCGGTCGCACCCGCCGGGAAAGATCTCGATCACGCCAACCAAGCCGATGGCGACGCAGCGCGATCTTTCCTTGGCCTATTCGCCCGGCGTCGCGGTTCCGGTGCGCGCCATCGCCGAGGACCCCGAAAAGGCCTACGATTACACCGCCAAGGGCAATCTCGTCGCCGTCATCTCCAACGGCACCGCCATCCTCGGGCTCGGCAATCTCGGCGCCATCGCTTCCAAGCCGGTGATGGAAGGCAAGTGCGTGCTGTTCAAACGCTTCGCCGACGTCGATTCGATCGACATCGAAGTGACCACGCAGGATGTCGAGGAATTCATCACCACCGTCCGCAACATCGGGCCAACGTTTGGCGGCATCAATCTTGAAGACATCAAGAGCCCGGAATGCTTCATTATCGAAAGCCGCTTACGCGATGAACTTGACATTCCGGTGTTTCACGACGACCAGCACGGCACCGCCATCATCGCCGCCGCCGGCTTGCTCAACGCCTGCGAGCTAACCAAGCGCAAGCTATCTGACATCAAAGTGGTGGTGAGCGGGGCTGGCGCGGCGGGGCTTTCATGCATTGCGCTGATAAAGCAACTTGGCGTGCCGCACGAGAACGTCACCGTCTGCGACCGCGAAGGCGTTGTCTACCGCGGCCGCGAAAAAGGCATGGACCAGTTCAAGGCGGCGCACGCCATCGATACCGACGCCCGCACGCTCGCCGACGCGTTAAAGGGCGCCGACGTTTTCATGGGGCTTTCCGCCGCCGGGGCCATGACCAAGGACATGGTCAGGTCAATGGCGAAAAAGCCGATTATTTTCGCCATGGCCAATCCCGATCCGGAGATCACGCCTGAAGAAGTGCATGAGGTGCGCAAGGACGCGATCGTCGCCACGGGCCGATCGGACTACCCCAACCAAGTCAACAATGTGCTGGGTTTTCCCTACATCTTCCGCGGCGCGCTCGATGTACGCGCGCGCACCATCAACGAAGAGATGAAAGTGGCCGCCGCGCGTGCGTTAGCGGCGCTGGCGAAGGAGGATGTGCCGGACGAGGTGGCCGCCGCTTATCACGGCGTTCGGCTCAAGTTCGGCCCCGACTACATCATCCCCTCGCCATTCGATCCGCGGCTTATCTCCCACATTCCGCCGTTCGTCGCCCAAGCAGCGATGGATTCCGGCGTCGCGCGCAAGCCGATTGCCGACATGGACGCCTACCGCGAAAGCTTGGCTCAACGGCTCGATCCGACCGCGGCGATGGTGCAGCGGGTGCAAAATGCCGTGCGCCGCGCGCCAAAGCGCATCGTCTTTGCCGAGGGCGAAGAGCAGGCGGTGATCCGAGCGGCCTATGCGTTTCAAGAGCTTGACCTCGGCCGCGCCGTCCTGATCGGGCGTGACGAGGAAGTGGCGCGGAGCATGGCGCTCGCGGGTATTCCCGAGAGCGCCAACCTTGAAGTGATCAATGCCCGCACTTCGCAGCGCACAGCGGTCTACGCCGAATATCTTTACCAGCGCCAGCAACGTTTCGGCTATCTGCACCGCGACGCGCAACGGCTGGTCAACCAGGACCGCAACGTCTTCGGCGCTTGCGTCGTGGCGCTGGGCGACGCTGATGGCATGGTCACCGGCGTAACGCGCAATTATTCCACCGTGCTGGAGGATGTGTGCAAAGTCATCGACCCCACGCGCGGCGAGCGGATCATGGGCCTCTCCGTTGTGCTCTCTAAAGGCCGCACCTTGTTCATTTCCGACACCGCCGTGTCAGAGTTTCCCGACGCCGAACAATTGGCGCAAATCGTGCTGCAATCAGCGGCTCTGGCGCGCCAGTTCGGCGTGACGCCACGGTTGGCGCTGCTTTCGCATTCAAACTTCGGCAACCCGACCATGGAGCGATCAGAGAAAATTCGCGACGCGGTATCAATTCTGGATCGCCGTGAGGATATCGATTTCGAATACGAAGGTGAGATGAATGCCGACGTCGCGCTCAATCCTGAGGCGCTGAAACTCTATCCGTTTTCCCGCCTCAGCGAACCGGCCAACGTACTGGTCATGCCGGCGCTGCACTCGGCGTCAATCGCCACCAGCCTCTTGACCAGTGTCGGCGGCGCCACCGTGATCGGCCCGATGCTGACCGGTATCGCCTACCCGATCCAAATCGCGCCCTTGGGCGCGGCGGTATCCGACA
>JANNFH010000118.1:0-4904 GCA_031379565.1 Alphaproteobacteria bacterium | reverse complement strand
CGCCCGCGTCGGCGCGCGCGCCGCCTTGCGGCGGGTTCGCGGTGACGAAGGCTTGCGCCGCGCCGTCGAAGGGAAGGCCTGCGGCTTCCATCAGCATCAAATCGCGCGCAGCGGTGCGCGCCGTCGCATTGGTGGCCGCGTCGATGCGCCGATGCACGGTCAGACCGTTCGGGTCGCTACCCGCGCCGTGCATCACCGCGAGCGCCGCTTCGAGTGGTCCCATGGCGGCGGCGCTGGCGCCCGCGAGGCGTGCGCTTTCGATCAAGCGTTCCGCGAGCCTCCTGTCTCCCGCGGCAAGTGCGGCGCGCGCGAACAGGGCAGCGCTGGCGGCGTCGGGCGCCGCGCTGAGGCTGGCGATATCTTCCTTGAAGAAGCGCGCCGCAGCGCTGAAATCCGCGAACGCTGTCGCTTGGCGCAGCGCGCCCGCGATCGCCGCCATCGCGGTCGGCGAATCCGGCGCGGCGCTCACCTGTCGCAGTGCGGCCGCCATGGGCGGCAATCCGCTGGTCATATTTTCGGGCGTGGCCGCTAGGATGGTTCGCGCCTCACGCACCGAGAGCAATCCGCGCCGAAGCGCCTGCGCGGTGGCTTGCGCGCGCACGGGCTGCGGTGCGGTTTCCGCGCGCGCCAGCGTCACCAGCGCCAAGCTAGAGGCGTTGGCGAGTGGATTTGCGCCAGGCCGCAACTGCGCCGCCACCGACATTGCCGCATTGAGCGAAGTGTCGTAGCGCGCCGTCGGCGGATGCGCGCTCGGCGCGCCGCCGACAAGGCCGATCACGGCTGTCACCCAAGTATCTTCACCGCGATGGGCGCGCGCGAGTTCAAGCGCCAGATCTGCGGCCGCGCGATCGCCGCTCGATGCGGCGCAATAGGCGCGCAAGCGCAAAATAAAAGTTGACGGCGGATCGCCTTGGGCACTGCGTCCGCGTGCGCACGCTTCTGCACGCCTTCCCCGCGCCAGTTCGGCCTGCGCGGCAAATTGCGCGATGGCTGGATCGTTGAGCGCGCCGCCGGCGCCGGCGGCCATTTGCGACAGCTCATAGGCCGCGCCCATGCGGCCGAGCGCCTCGAACCTCTTTCGCGCCGCTTCGTTGGCATCGCCAGGCGGCGCCTCCGCGCCCGATAGCAACACGCGCCGCGCCAAAGCCTGCACCGCAGGCGAGTCATAAGTCGCGGGCAAATTGTCGAACGCCTGCGCCAGAAGCGCCGGATCGGCGTGGGCCCACATAGTGCGCGGCAGCGCGCCTTGTTGCGCCGTCAGCACGCCGACGCTCCAGGCGTCAAGCTCGCGCAATTGCTGCATCTCGATTTCAGCTGCGCGCTGCGCCGGTTCGGGCGCTGGCGGTTTATCGGGAAAGGGTTGCGCCAGCGCCGCCGCCGGCAGGGCGACCAGCGCCGCGCCCAGCGCGAACCATCGGAGCTTCATGAGACCACTTCCTTGAAGGCGCTATTCTTTAAAGGCTTCTGGCAGCTCAATACGAATTTCATGTGGTTCCGGCGCCAGAACGTCCGCCTGATGCAGGAAAAAGGCGAACGCGCCCGCCAGCGCCGCCGCGCCCGCTCCGACCAGAATCCAGCGCATATGCGGCTGGTTGCTGGCAAAACCCCTGCTGCTGCGCCGTCTTCTTCTTCTCACGATCATCCCCGACGTTGCGAGCGGGCGAGATTGCCCCCAAAATGTGGCAAGTTTCCAACCCGCCGGTGCGCCTCGGCTTTAACCAAGCGCGGCGGCAATGTGAGGTGATTCGTGAGCGGCCCTGAGAGCGGCGGTCCAGCGAGCAGTGAGGGCGGCGCGCACGGCGACGCTGCCGCTGCGCTCCGCCATCAAGCGGACGGGATGGTGCTCGACCGCACCCTCGCCCTGGTCGGGCTGATGGGCGCCGGCAAGACCACGATCGGGCGCCGGCTCGCGCGCGCGCTCGGCGTCCAGTTTATCGACGCCGACGCAGAGATCGCCGCCGCCGCCGGCCAAAGCGTCGATGACATTTTCACCGCGCACGGCGAAAGCGCCTTTCGCCGCGGCGAGCGCGCGGTGATCGCCCGGCTGCTGGACGGCCCCCCGCACGTGCTCGCCACGGGCGGTGAATGCGCCTTCGTCGATCCCGATACGCGCGCCCTGATGCGCGAGAGGGCGATCATCGTCTGGCTGAAAGCGCCGCTTGAGGTGCTGGTGCGCCGTATGGGCCGGCGCGACGTGCGTCCGCTGCTAAAAGAAGAAGAGATAGAGCCGGCGATACGCGCGCTGCTGGCGGCGCGAGAGCCGATTTATTCCCAGGCCGATCTCATCATCGAGAGTTCGAACGGCCCACACAATTCCGCTGTCGCCGAAATTATCGCCGCGCTGAAGAATATTTCCGCGCAGAAGCGCACCTAAATACGTCCTCGGCGCATCTCCGCGCCATCACAGAAAAGCCCATGACCCCCTCGCTTCTCATCGCCGCCGCCGTGATCGCCGTGCTGATCCTGCTCAACGCTTTTTTTTCCTTGGCCGAGACCGCGCTCACCGCCGCCTCGCGCGCGCGCTTGGCCACGCTCGAGCGTGAAGGCGACCGCGCCGCCGCCCGCGTCAACGCCTTGAACGAAAACCGCGAGCGCATGATCGGCGCGGTGCTGCTCGGGGCCAACCTTGTCACCATCGCCGCTTCGGCCATCGCCGCGACGATCTTCTCGGGCCTCTACGGCGATTACGGCCCGCTCATCTCCACTATCGTGCTCACCCCGCTCCTGCTTATCTTTGGCGAAGTCGGCCCAAAAACCTACGCCATCACTACCGCCGACAAGCTCGCCCGCATTGTCGCGCTGCCGGTGCAATGGATGGTCGTTGTGCTCGCGCCGATCACCAAGGCGGTGCAATGGGTGGTGAACCATTCCTTGCGGCTGCTTGGCGTGCGGGTCGATGAGAGCATCGACGTGCTCACCGCCGCGCGCGCGGAAATCCGCGGCGCCGTCGAGATGCACGCCGAAGACGGCGCGGTCGAGAGCGACGTACGCGACCGCCTCCGCGGCACTCTCGATCTCTCCGACCTCACCCTCGCCGACGTCATGATCCACCGCAAAGCCATCAAGATGCTCGACGCCGATCTGCCCCCGCGCGAGATCATCGCCCAGGCGATGGCCTCCGCGCACACGCGCATGCCGCTCTACAAGGATGAGCCGGAGAACATTGTCGGCATCCTGCACGCGCGCGATCTGCTCCGCGCCATCGCCGAGCATGGCCGCGACGGAGTCGATGTGATGGCGGTCAAGCGCGAAGCCTGGTTCACGCCGGTCACCACCAGCGCCGAAGACCAACTGGCGGAATTTTTGCGCCGGCGCGAGCATTTCGCGCTGGTGGTCGATGAATACGGCGCGCTGATGGGCCTGGTCACGCTCGAAGACATCCTCGAAGAGATCGTCGGCGACATCAAAGACGAGCACGACATCGCCGTCCAAGGCGTGCGCCTGCAGCCCGATGGCTCGGTGAATGTCGATGGCGTAGTGCCGATCCGCGACCTCAACCGCGCCATGAATTGGGATCTGCCCGACGAAGAAGCGGTGACGGTGGCCGGCCTCGTCATCCACGAAGCGCAAGCCATCCCCGAGCCGGGGCAGCGCTTTGCGTTTCACGGCTACCGGTTTCAGGTGCTGCGGCGGGCGCGAAACCAAATCACCGCGCTCAGGGTGGAGCGGGAGGAGAAATGGGAGGAGGGGGGGTAGTGGCTAGTGCCCGATTTTTAAGGCGCTCTTCAAGCTCGTGTTGCGGGCGGTCAATAGTGCATCGCGCAAATAGATAATTGCTTTTCGCATACGAGCCAGTCGAGCGTGGTCGGCGGTTTTCTGAGGGCTTGCAAAGTCACCACCTGTGAACTCATTGGATATGTCCGCCAAATATGTCTTCATTTTCGCGGTCGGAAGAGAATCAAGTCTGGGAGCAATTTCCATCGCTCGGAATCGAAGGTCTTGCTCAAGGAGCAGAATTTTTTCGACGCTTATGACGTCATCTGTACGGAAGTCGTGCTCCCAGTAGGACGCAGCCTCGTCCCAGAGCTTCATCAGATCATCACGCAAGCTGTTCACTTGAGCAGTAAGCGAGTCCCGTTGGGCACGGTGACTCTCAAGAAACATATTTGTTATGTAGCTGAAAATGACCGCCACGATTGCTGGCGGCAAAAGTTTATCGATTAGCCAAACCAACATGCGGTGCTAGGCGTTAACTGTTGCTCGTTTTTTCCCGGCTTCCCGCATGTAACGGCGGATCAGTTCCAAATAGGGCTCAAGGCTTGGATCACTAGTGTGAAGTGCAAGAGTACGGTCGAACTGATCAGCCGAAAGATTTGGAAATTCTCTTACCAATCCGCCGAAAGCCTCCTCCAAGAACGAGGAAGGAAGTCCGACCACACTATCAAAATCGATAACCAGTTCTTCTGAGGCATTAAGTGCCGCTTGGAAGCGAGGGTTAAGCAAATCTTGTCGGAACTCTTCGCCGCTAAAGGGTCCGTGCTTTCGGAAGCGTCCGCCTGGCGTGGCGCTGAAATCATTGGCGACTACAATCTTCATCTCATTCGTCCGGATTGGGTAGCTTCAGGTCCCAGTGGATCAGTGTCCCACAGAACTTACTAGGTAGGATAGATTTTTCACATTGCTCGGGCCCAGAGTAGATTACCCGCCCTAGTCCACTGTAAATCTGCACCTGAGAGCCGGGGCAACCGTCGACCAGTTTTGCCATACGCCAGAGGCCGTTACCCCTCCCCGCCTCTCCGGTGGATGCCCTGCCGTAATCCATTGCCAACGCGATGCGTTCTGCGTCAGTTCCTCCGCCGGAGTGATCCTCCCCCGATTTAGTGGACGCCCATGTTAGGCTCGGAAGGGCTTGAAGGGGTGTTCAGTGAAGGCGACCAAACGGAAGCGGCGGATATTCACGCCGG
>JANNFH010000107.1:0-2537 GCA_031379565.1 Alphaproteobacteria bacterium | reverse complement strand
TAGGTTTCTGCGACGCCCGCCCTTGCGCGACGGTTGGGCCACACCCGGGGCGGGTGTCGCAGAAAGCTAAAAGCCTGACCCGCGGGATGCAGCGCGGGCTCTATGGGGATTTGAACGCCGCCTTTGGTGCGAGGCGCCCGGCGGCGCCGTGGCGTCGGCGGTGGGGGCTTGGGGAATGGCGCGGATCGGCGATGAGTGAGCGCGTCCCAGGCCGGCAAGCGCCGAATTGAACGTATCGGTGGCGCGGACATAGTCGGCGGGGGCAAGCGAATCTGGCGCGCGCGGCAAGCGCGCGTTTTGTTGATGCCTGGCGATCGGCGGTTGCGTGGACGAGGCTCATGAGCTGTCGATCGCCTCGATGATCGGCGAACAGCGCCATGGTCTTGGACTGGCGCCGCGTTCGAAAACCTCGACCATGATCATGCGCCCGCCGCAGCACGGGCATGGCGCGGGATCGGGCGACGCCGGCGCCACCGCTGCGGCTGGCTCTGGAGCTGGTGGCGTGACCGCCAGCAATGCGCGCGCCCTGGCAATATTGTCGGCGCGCGCGCCATTGGCGAACAGGCCGTAATGACGGATGCGGTGAAAACCGTCCGGCAAAACGTGGAGCAGGAAGCGGCGGATGAATTCGTGCGCATCGAGGCTCATTTGTCCGTACCGGGCCGGGCCCGACTTGCGATAATCCTTGACCTTGAAGCTGACGCGAGCGCCGTCGAAGCCGATCAGGCGCGCATTGGAGATGGCGACGCGGTGGGTGTAGCGCGCGAGGTAGGAAAGCACCTGTTCGGGGCCGGCGAACGGGGCCTTGGCGTAAACCACCCAATCGATCTTGCGCAGCGGTTTCAAGAACGCAGCGAAGGCGCCGCAATCGTGCAACGCGGCGTGAGCGCCGAAAAAGTTGAGCGCGCCGGCGGCGTGCGCGGCGGCGAGCCGCTCACACATCAAGCGGCGAAACAGCCGCGACAGCACGCGCACCGGCAGGAAGAACCCAGGCCGGCAGGCTATCCAGCACTTGCCGTTGGGCGCCACGCCGCCACCAGGCACGATGCAATGCACATGCGGGTGGTGGGTCAGCGCCGAGCCCCAGGTGTGCAGCACCATGGTGATGCCGATCTTGGCCCCCAGATGCTTAGGATCGGCCGCGATTGTGAGCAGCGCCTCGGAGGCGGCCTTGAACAACGCGTCGTAGATGACGGCTTTATTGGCGTAGGCGATGTCGGCGATCGGCGCGGGCAGTGTGAAGACGACATGATAATAGGCGACCGGCAACAGCTCGGCCCGGCGCGCCTCCAGCCAATCGTAGGCGGCCGCCGCCTGACATTTGGGGCAGTGACGATTGCGGCACGAATTGTACGCCACATCGAGGTGCGCGCAGTCCTCGCATCGGCTGACATGGCCGCCGAGCGCCGCGGTCCGGCACGCTTCAATCGCCGCCATCACGCGCAATTGGGCAAAGCTCAGATGGCCCGCGTTGCGCGCGCGATAGGCCTGCCCGGAGGCGCGGAACAGATCCGCGACCTCCAGCACTGGACGCGACACGGCCCTGCGATCAGGCGGGCGGCTCGCGCACCTGCGGCAGACGCTCGAACGGGCTGGTTACGCTTTGCAGCATCTTGGAGGAGACCTGCGTGTAGATCGCGGTTGTCTCCAGTTTCGCATGGCCGAGCAGCACCTGAATGACGCGGATATCGACATCCTCGTCGAACAGGTGCGTCGCGAAGGAGTGGCGCAACGTGTGCAGGCTCGCTGGCTTCTCGATGCCGGCCGCCTCTTTGGCCGCATGAAAATTGCGATTGAGTGAGCGCGTCGTCACCGGCGTGTGCACAGTATAACGGTTGGGAAACAGCCAGACCGGTGGGTGCGCCGTCATCCACCATTCGCGCAACAATTCGAGCAAATTCGGCGACAGCTTGGCGTAACGGTCTTTGCGGCGCTTGCCCTGCTCGACACGGATGCGCATCTCGCCGGCGTCGATGTCGGCAACCTTCAGGTTGCAGACCTCCGCTGCCCTGAGACCGGCGCCATAGGCGACGCTCAGGGCGGCGCGCCATTTCAGGCTCGGGGCCGCAAGAAGCAGCCGCGCCACCTCGTCGGGCGTGAGAACAGCAGGGATCCGCTTGGGCTCGCGCAACACCGGGATGCGCTCGATCTGTTCGCTGCGTCCCAACGTCACGCGCAGAAAGAAGCGCAGCGCCACCGAGGCGCTATTGATGGTCGACACGCTGACGCCGTCCTGTTGCAGATGAAGCAGAAAAGCGCGCGCGTCGTCGGCGCACAGGTCTTTGGGCGACCTCTTCGTACGCGCTAGGCAATTGCGCACAATCCGGATGTAGCTCTTCTGCGTCGGCGCGGTGAAACCGCGCAGCGTCATATCGTCGATCAAGCGCTGGCGCAGCGGATGGATCGGTTTCAGCTCGGACATGGGGGACTCCCGTCTCGGGCTCGACCTGGCCAATCCAGGCGCAGCCCTCAGACAGGAGGAACCAGGGATCACGCAAGCCTCGCAGGACCAGCGTCCCGCGCGAGCGGGTTAGTGC
>JANNFH010000104.1:0-3072 GCA_031379565.1 Alphaproteobacteria bacterium | reverse complement strand
GGTTCGATCACCGCCGCTTATTTTGGTCGCTACGGCGCGGCGGGGCTCGACCATCTCCGCGTCGACTATCTCGACAAGAATTGGGCTGGCGAGCTGCGCACCAGTTTCGCAGCGCCGTTGAATTGGCCGCGCGCCTGGAGCGGTGGCCTCAACGGCCCCAACCGCTTCGCCGATTGGCTTGACCGCGAAGTTCTGGACGGCGCAGCCATGGCCGATCTCGCGGCAGGTCCGCAAATCTGGCTCAACGCCACCGATCTCTACAATGGCGCCACCTTCGCGTTCACGCCGCTTTATTTCGAGGCCGTGTGCGCCGATCTCGCGCGCGTGCGCGCCGCCGACGCAGTCGCCGCGTCGATGGCGTTTCCGATGGTGTTCCGCCCGGTGCTGATCGCGCCACACCCGGAAGCTTGCGCGCCGCTACCGGCTTGGTCCTCCGCTGCGCTTGCCGATCGCAGCGCCTCCGCGCTCGAACTCGTTACCGCGCGGGCGTTCGCCTCCTACCGCGATCCGGCGCAGCTTCGCTACGTTCACCTCGGCGATGGCGGCATCGTCGACAATCTGGGGCTTTCGTCGATCACGTTGCTGCGTGACGCCGCGACCAATCGGCATGCGCCGCTCTCGGCCCGCGACGCCGCGCGGCTGCGGCGGCTCACCGTGCTGGTCGTCAATGCCGAGAAAACGCGTAGCGCGGATTGGCAATATCAGGCGCAAGGTCCTAACGGGCCCCAGACTGTTGATGCGCTGCTCGATATTTATATCGAGGACGGCAACCGCGATGCCTACGACATCTTCCGCGCCGCGCTAGCCGCTTGGCGCGACGAACTGGTCGCTTGGCGCTGCGCCTTGCCGGCTTCCGAGGCGCTGGCGCTGACCGAAGGCTTGGAGAATTGGGCCTGTGCGGACGTGACCTTGAGTGCTGACATGATTTCGTTCCGTGATTTCGACCCCGCCATGCGCGATCGCCTCGGCCAAATCGCCACCAGCGTCACCATCCCCGCCGACGAGATCGATGCGTTGATCGAAGGGGGGCGCGCCGGCGTGCGAATGAACGAAGAAGTCCGCGCTTTCGCGCTGCCCTGACGATTAAGCCGCCCGACCGTCAAGCAGCGCCAACAGGCCAAGCAAGCTCTTGATGCTGAACCAGACCATGACGATGAAGCCGACCAGCGCAAACAGCCAGATGATGGGAAAGCCGATCAGCACGATCGTGAGCGCGCCGCCGATGATGAAGCCGAGCAGGCAAGCCGCGCCCCAGGCGAAGGCCACCCACCAAATGTGAATGGCTTGCTCAAGATGCGTCCGAGCGAACGCGCCAGCGCCATCGCGCGAGGCATAGGCCAGAATCACGCCGATCAGCGCGAACACGCCTGCGCTCGGGATGCTGAGCAGGTAAAGCACGTAGGCCGCTATTGCCGAACTCCGGCCAGCTTCGGGGAGGGAAGTGCCGCTCATGTGTGTCCTCGCAAGGTCCAGCACCGAGATCGCCCACGCGCCGCGCCATTTCAAGGCGCCCGCGCGAACCACCGCGTCATTTCTTCGTCCGCGCTAGAGGATGCTTGGTTTCCACTAGCGTCTTTAAACGCCCTTCGGCGACATGGGTGTAAATCTGTGTCGTCGCGATGTCGGCGTGCCCGAGCAGCGTCTGCACGCTCCGGAGATCGGCGCCGCCCTCGACCAGATGCGTCGCAAAGGCGTGCCGCAGTACGTGCGGCGATACGCGCGCTGGGCTGACCCCCGCCTTCACCGCCGCTTCCGTTAAAATCTGCGCCACGCGCCGCCGCGTGAGTTTGCCGTCGGCGGCGCCAGCGGAAGGGAATAGCCAGCGCGCTGCTTGTTCACGCCGCCCCTCTTGCATCGGCAGCGAAAGCGCGCGCGTCGCAAGGTGCAGTTCGAGGGCCTCCAGCGCCGGGCGCCCGAGCACGACCAGCCGTTCCTTGCCACCTTTGCCCTCGATGATCATGTGCGCCACGCCCGCTTTGGGCGCCGTGCGCAGCGGCAGCGCGACCAATTCGCTCACTCGCAGACCCGCGCCGTACAGCAATTCGATCAGCGCCTTGTCGCGGGGCCGCTCCGCCGCCGCGATCAGCGATTCGATCTCCTTGACCGACAAGGTCTTAGGCAGCGCCCGTGCGCGCTTGGGCGGTTCGAGCCGCGCGGTCGGATCGTCGGCGCGGATGTTCTCCTGCATCAGAAAGCGGAAAAATTGCTTCAGCGCCGAAATCCGCCGCCGCACCGTCGCCGTCGCCAGCCCGCGTTTGGCAAGGCCCGCGACGTACGCCTCGACTGCCTCGGCGCTCGCTTGCGTCAACCCGCCCTTCATCTCCGCCCGCGCATCGCCGAGATCGCGCTGATAGGCCTCAAGCGTATTCGCCCGCGCGCCGCGCTCGGCGGAGAGCATTTCCAGAAACGCCTCGATCAGGGCGGAATCGTTCATGCTGAAAGGTAGCATGCCGCGCATTGCGCAAATACCGCCAAGGTCGCACGGAGGAGCTTCTAACTCGGCTGGTCCGCCAGTAGCGCCTCCACCACGAATCGCCGCGCGTCGCCTTCCAGCCACGCTGCGCGCAGCATGCGTACGATGCGCGCGGCCGAATCCGCATCCAGCCGCGCCGGTCCGGCACCAGTGGCCACAGCCGCCAGCAGCGCTACTTCGCCGGCGGCGCCGCGATCAGCGGCGGCGCTCAGCGCCGCCATGGCGCCCGCGTCGGCGCGCGCGCCGCCTTGCGGCGGGTTCGCGGTGACGAAGGCTTGCGCCGCGCCGTCGAAGGGAAGGCCTGCGGCTTCCATCAGCATCAGATCGCGCACAGCGGTGCGCGCCGTCGCATTGCTTGCCGCGTCGATGCGCCGATGCACGGTTAGACCGTTCGGGTCGCTCCCCGCGCCGTGCATTACCGCCATCGCCGCTTCGAGTGGCCCCATAGCGGCGGCGCTGGCGCCCGCAAGACGCGCGCTTTCGATCAAGCGTTCCGCGAGCCTCATGTCTCCCGCGGCAAGTGCGGCGCGCGCGAACAGGGCAGCGCTGGCGGCGTCGGGCGCCGCGCTGAGGCTGGCGATATCTTCCTTGAAGAAGCG
>JANNFH010000081.1:0-20653 GCA_031379565.1 Alphaproteobacteria bacterium | reverse complement strand
GCGGCGGCGGGCGCCTTGATCGCGGCTGACCTCGACCCCGTGCTGGCGCGACCGGGTCTAGCCGCCGCCGCCGCTTTAGTGGCGTTGGCGAGCTTGCTCTCAACGCCTGGTCGGGTGGCGTTGCTGGCGCTGCAGAAACTGCATGCGCCGGCGCTGCTCACCTTCGCGCTGTTGGTGCTGGCGCTGGTGTTGTCTACACTTGGGCTCCCCGCCGAAGCTGCGTCTCAAGCGCGGCATGGGGCGCTGCACTTGTTCACGCTTGCGCTGCTCGCCGGTGCGGTGGGCGCGATCGCCGGGGCATATGGCCGCACGCGCACGGTCGGCGCGCTGATCGTGGCGGCGGTGGTGGCGGCATTCGTTCTTCTGGCCGCCGGCGGGCTTGAGGCGCAGACCCCGTTCGGGCGGCTACCCGCCAGCGTGCAAGCGCCTGCGGTAGCCGCTTCGTTTGGCCTGGTTGCAATGCTTTCCATCTTCGCGGCCGCCGACGAATTGCGCCGTCGGCCGTCCGCGGGGGGACGCGCGCTCGCGCCGTTGGCGCGGCGTTTGTTTGTGTCGCTGTCGGGGCTAACGACGGCGTTCGCGATGCTATTGCTGGCGGGATCATCGAGCGCGCTTGCCGGCGCGGCGGTAGGTGGAATTTCCTTCGCCGCCGCCTTGGCGTTGCGGGCGCGGCGCTCGCGCGTGGGCATGGCGCTGGTGCCGGCGGTCGCCGGCTTGAGCGCGATCTCCGCGGCGCTGGCCGCGCTCGCCGCGGGCGCTGGCGGAGGCCTCGGCTGGATCGGCGCTGGCCCACAAACGGCGCAGGCGCTCTCGCCGGCCACCGATGCATTGGCGCGCTGGGCCGAGCGTCCGCTGCTCGGCCATGGCCTGGGCGCCCTCGACAGCCTCGCCGGCTCACCGGCGGCGCTGCGATGGCTTGCGGAGACGGGTTATCTGGGCGCGGGGCTCGCGGCGGCGGCGGCGGCGGCGCTGGGATTGGGGTTGGCGGTGTTGAACGATCGGGGCCGGCCGTTCTCACGCGGATTTATTCTGCTGGCCGGGCTTGGCGGCTTCAGCCTGACGGAAATGCTGCTCTCGCCGGCGTTCAATCAACCCACGCCCGGATTCGAATTGGCGATCATGGTTGGGGTTGCGCTCAGTTATCTGGACTTTGAATCGACAAGCCGGGCGCGCACCCTGCCTGCCCGGTGATCGCGGCGAGCTGTGCGCTGAACGCGGCGTTCGCGGCGATCGCGGCACGCACCGCCTCGTTGGCGGCAGCGTCCTGGCGCGAGACCACGCACGCCTCGGCGAGCGCCGATTGGCGCGCGCCAGCGCTTAGTTCGGGCCAGAGCGCAGCGGCGGCCTGAATACGGGCGCCGCCACCGCCGGGGTCGAGCCCGCTTCGCAGATAAGAGCGCGCCAGCGCGTCTGCGGCCTCATGGCGATCGGCGTTCGGCAGCGCGCTCATGGCTTGAGCCAATTGCGCCGGCGCCTGATCGCTCATCGGATCGAGCGCTTCGGCTCGGCGCGCGGCGTCGATCGAGGCCTGCAACAAGGCGGGCGAAATTTCGAGTACCTCCGCGCCGGTGGCCTGCAAATAGCGGGTGCGCGCCATCGCCAGCCACAGCACCGGATCGCGGGGGTAGACATCGAGCGCGTCATGAAGATGACCCTGCGCACGATCAAGCAAGCGATCACGCTCCGGGCCCCGGGTGAGGGCTTCGGCCGAAGCAATGGCCCCGACGCCCAGCGCACGCAGGTACGCCGCGCGCGTATCCCGCACCGACAGCACCAGCGCCGCGATCGCCAACAGCGCAACGACAATCAGCGCCGCCGCGTCCAGCGATGGGTTAGCGGATGTAATAGGTTTGGTAGAGTTCACTGTAATAATCCGGCCGGTCGTAGAGCAGACGCGAGACGATGCCGGTTTCCACGCCTTCAAGCACGATGCCGGCGATCTTGGCGTTATGGGCGCGCAAGCGTTCCACCGCCCCACGCACAACCGACGCCGGCGTGCGGCCCCAGCGGCAAACCATGACGACGGAATCGGCGATGCCAGCAAGCACGCGGGTGTCGGAAATCGGCATCACCGGGGCGGTGTCGAGGATTACGACATCGTAGCGCAGGCGCAGCGCTTCGATCAGAGATTTCATCGCTTCCGAACTGAACAGGTCGCGCGGCGTGAACTCAGCTTGCGCCAATGGCACGATGTCGGCGCCTGAACCATGATCGCGCAGGATCACCTCGTTGAGCGAGGCGGTGCGGAATAACACTTCGGTCAAGCCCTTCTCGACATCCAGACCGAGACAGTGCGTGGCCGAACGGTGACGCAGATCGCAATCGACGAGGACGGTCTTGGAACCCGCGAGCGCGGAGATACGGGCCAAGCCCACCGCCGTGGTGGTCTTGCCTTCATCAGGCAAGGCTGAGGTGACGACGATGACTTTCACTTTGCGATCAGGGTTGGCGAATAAGACGCCGGCCCTGATGCTGCGCAGCGCCTCGCCAAAGGCCGAAAGCGGCCGTTTGAGGATGAATTCCTCCGGCGACAGCAATTCCCCATCGATGGTGCGGGTGCGGCGATCGATGAACGGCACCACCCCGAGGCACGGCGCGCCAACCCGGGCCTGGACATCCTCCGGCGTGTGCAGGCTCTGTTCTAGCAATTCGACTACGAACACGGCGATGCAGCCAAGGCCCATGCCAAACATCAGCCCCAAGATAAGATTGAGCTTTTGCCGCGGCGAAGACGGATCGAGCGGCGTGCTGGCTTGCGATGTGATGCGCGCGTCGGCGCGTTCGATGCCGCTGGTCTCGGTCATTTGCTGAAAGCGGTTTTGCAGCGCGTTGTAAAGCGTGCGGCTGGTTTCAGCGTCGCGCTCCAGCACGCGCAGGCGCACCGAAGCGACGTTGTTGGTTTCGATGGTATCGGTCTGGCCGCTCATGCTTTGGCGCAGCGAGTTCACGCGTTGTTCGGCGATGTTCACCTGGGTGCGCAGGTTTTGGGTGATGCGACCGATTTCGGCGTTGATGTCGCGCTGCAGATCAGCGACTTGGCGATCAATCTGCAGCATTTGCGGGTGGCGCGCGCCGTAGCGGGTGGAGAGCTCAGCACGTTGGCGGGTGAGTTCAGCCTGCTGCGTGCGCAGGGCGGAAATCACCGGCGATTGCAGCGCCTGTGCCGAGGATGCGCCCGCCGCGACCCCGGCGAGATTGGCGCGTGCGGCGGCGAGATCGGCCTCCGACTGCACCAAATTCATGTTGAGTTGGCCCATGGCCTGCTCGTTCAGTGTCATCGCGCCGGTCGCCAGCAAGCCGCTCTCGGCGCGGTATTCCTCGACCGCGCGCTCTTTGGCTTCCACTTCCCCGCCCAACGTGTTCAAGCGGTTGCGCAGCCATTCGCGCGCCGTGGCAATGGTTTCGTATTTGGTCTCAAGCTGCATCGTCAGGTAGTTTTCGGCGAAGGCGTTGGCGATCAACGCGGACTTGGCCGGATCAACCGAGGTGGCTTCGATTTTGATGATGTAGGTAATGTTGAAGCGGCGCACGCGCAAATGACCCATCAAATTGCGGATGGTGAGTTCGCGGCGAGCGCTGCGCTGTTCGGCGGTGTCTTCGTTGGGGTGGGCGCCAAACATGGCGCGCAGGCGATCGAGAAGACCCGGACGCGGGATCGGCGCAAATTCCGGGTCTTCCGTGAGATTGAGCGCATCGACGACGCGGGCGGCGAGCGCGCGCGAGGCCATGATCTCGATTTCGGTGTCGATCACCGGCGCTTCGGGACGCAGGCCAGCGTAAACTTCCTGCACGTCGGGGCCCAAGATATTGAGGTCGCGCACGTCGAGCTGGATATCAGCGGTGGCGGTGTAGAGGCGCGTCGCTGTCAGCGTTGCGAACGCCACCAGCATGAACACAACCCCAGTGCAGAGCGCGAAAACCCAGAGCCGGCGGCGGAACGCTTCAACGATGCGTTGCGCCCCACCGGCTTCATCATCGGCCCCAACCGTGACCGGCGCACCAAGATCCCATTTGGGCCGTGCGCCACCCGTATCCGCCATCGCGGTGCTCCTTCACTTACGTTCAGCAGCCGACGCGATGGCGCCCATCACAGATGGAACGAGACGCCCGCCGACAGCCGGTTTTCTTCAAAATCTTCGCCCGCGAAGTTCGAGTCGTTCTCGTCATGGGCAAAGCCTACATTGATGCGCATGCGCCGGTTGACCAGGTAGGTCGCGCCGATATCGGCCACCACCCGCTCGTCGCTGCGCGCGACGCCTTCGTATTCGCGGTTTTGCATGCGCACGCCGCCGGAAACGACAACGTTGCGCAGCACTTCATGATCGACCCGCGCTCCAGCCTGCGTCAGCACATAAGAGGCGCCGAAGAAGGCGCTGTCCTCGACCGATTTCGACGCGTCCAGATTGACCGTAGTCAACTGGCTTGGGAACCATTCCACGCGACCCGAAAACCCGGTCCCATCGACCGTACCGATCGTTGGATCGTCGTAATCTTGATTGTATTGGCTTACCAGAACTTCGCCGCGGACCAATTGCGTCAAGTCAAAGCTTACGCCCGCGGCGATATAGCGGCCATCGGAATCGCGCAGCGCGGCGTCGTATTCGCGCTGATTGGCGCCGGCCTCGCCGACCAAGTCCACGCGCGGGCTGACCGCGATCTCGGCGCGAAGGGTTTCGACGGTTTCGTCGTGATCGCGGAAATCTTGATCGAGGATGCCGCCGCCGCTCAGCGGGGTATCGTCATAATCGTAAGTGTCGCGCTCCACCCGGCCGGTCAGGCGCACGCGGTTGAAGGCGTGGCGCGCATAAAGGTAGGCGTTGTTGCGTTTGTATTCGACCGGCTCGGCGATGCTGTTGAGCGAATCCGGATCGGAACGCAGCTCGTGGGTTTGGTTGACGCTTGCGCCGCCGCCGATCTCACTCGCGCGATAGATATCGAGGCGCCCGTCGGCGCGCAGGTAGGCGTCGGTGATGTTGTCCTGATCGAAGTCCTGATGCGCGTAGGAATTGCTGCCGGCCCCAATCGACAACGAATGGCGCGACCAATGCGAGGCAAGGCTCAAGCTCGGTGCTATGGCGCCCACGACGTCGTCGTCGGAATTGATCTCCTCGGCGAAGACATTGTCCGTGGAGGCGATCTGCAGCGCAACCGCGGCGTTGAGGTCAAACCCGCCAAGCCGCTTGCCGAGCGGATCGTATTCAGGCCGCGGACGTTGCAGCACGCTGACAGCGGCGTTGGGATCGCGATCACGGGCGAAATCTTGGGCCGCCGCTTGCAGCGGCAGCAACGCAACCAGAACCGAAACCGCCGTCGTTAATGCAAAATTTGCCCGCATGACCTTCCGCCCCATGTTCGCTAAGGAAGCGCCGCGCACCCGCGGCCGCGGCATCATCGGCCCCGGACAGGGGGTTAAGCGCAATGACTTGCGCGCCGAGCGAGAAAAAACCGCCGCTAGCGCGCGCGTTTTCGGCGCTTCGCCATGAGACAGGGACGCATCCGGCAACGCCGGGCGGTGTGCGCCGGAATGTGTAATGGCTTGTCCCAATCTCGATTTCGGCTGTTAACCATGTCCTAACCCACCCCCTGCGCAAGCAAGGCATCGGCGATCGCGTAGAGAGCAAGTGTGCAAGCGGCGGGCCGCGCCGCTTAGAAGAAGCGCTCGCCGATGCGAATGGTATCGCCGGGCTCGATGTGCAGATCAGGCCGCATGCGCATGCTCACCTCGTCGGCCGCGCCCTGGCGTTGGATGAAAATACGGCCTCGATTGGCGCGGTAGGTGAAGCCGCCGGCGGTGGCGATGGCGTTGAGCGCCGTCAATCCGTCGGAATACGCATATTCACCCGGCCGTCCGACCTCGCCCAGTATGTAGAACGCGCCCTTGGCGATGCGAATGGTGTCGCCGGGCTGCACCAGCAGTCCGCCCGAAAGTGAGAGTTCAGATTCCACTTCGTCGCCGGCATGCTTGATGTAAACGCGGGTCTGGCTCGCAAGCGGGGTGAAGCCCCCCGCCGTGGCCACCGCGTTCAGCACGGTGAGATTGCTGGCATAAGGATACTCGCCAGGGCGTGTCACCTCACCCAGGATGTAGAACGGGCGAAAATTCATCACTTCGGCGCTGACCCGGGGGTCGTTGAGATAACCATCATTCAGCGCCCGCTGCACATTGTGCTGAAACTTGCGCACCGAAACGCCAGCCGCGGAAACGTCGCCAATCAGCGGCAGCGAGACATTTCCGGTGGAATCGATGACGAACTCGCCCGACAGCGTCGGTTCGCCAAAGACGATGATACGCAGACGGTCGCCGACGCCGAGCACGTAATTTTGCGCGACCAGGGAAGCCTCCGAGGACGCCGCCTCCGGCTGTTCGGTGCCCTCAACTGGCTGCGCCGACGCCGGGCCGCTGGTGAAGGCTATGGCAAGGCAGAGCAATGCCGTAACGGCGATCACCCGCAAAAACGTCACGAGGTCGTGGCGCACCGACGCGAACCCCCATCTCTTAAGCACTTTGCGTTGTCCCTCGCCGAAACATTGTATCAAAACCGCACGCTCGCACCAGATCACGTCGACAGCACCTGAACGCTGTGTCCGTCCAGGCGCACCGCCGACAGCCGCCCTGTCGCGTAAGCGCCGGTATCGACACCAATACGCCGCCCATCCACATGCACGTTTGGTTCCGGCGTATGGCCGTGCACGACGATGAAGGGCCATTTACGCAGCGAGCGTATGAACGGCTCCCGAATCGTCAGCAAATCACCTTCTACCTGCGCCTCAAGCGCCCTGCCCGGCCTCAAGCCGGCATGGACGAATACGTAATTGCCGTAGCGGACAAACAATTCGAGGTCCTTGAGGAAGCTCAAATGCTCCGGTGGCAACGCCGCTTGCAGGGCTTCGGAAGTGCGGCGCAACTCATCCGGCGAGGCCCCCGGCGGCGGCGCCCGGACACCGTAAGAATAGAGTGTTTCGGCGCCGCCGAAGGCGAGCCAGGCTGGGCCGGAACTCGATCGGCGCATGAAATCCAGCATCGCCGCCTCGTGGTTCCCCTTCAGAAACCGGAGCTCAACGCCGGGCTCGCTCCGGAGCGCGAGCAGCCGATCGATGACGGTTCGGCTCTCCAGGCCGCGGTCGATGTAATCGCCGAGAAACACCAGCACCGGCGGGGCGTCGGTGGGGCTGTCGGCCTTGATCTGCCAGAGCAATTGGTGAAGCAGATCAGCGCGCCCGTGAATATCGCCGATCGCATAGATCAGACGCTTCGCCGAGCGCGTACTCACTTTCAGCGCCTCCGCCATAAATTCCAACCTTCCGCCATGCAAGGGCCGGGCGCAACGTGGTTCGCGTAGGCAGCGGCGGGGTTCCCAAGGCGCTTGCAAGAAACGCCGCACCTGGCACCGATGTGCGCACTCATGTGCAGGGCGCGGCTCTGCCTTAGCGGCGGGCGGTGTGATCGCCTCCCGCGCCGCGCTCGGCCACCACCTCGTGGGGCGTAAATTGACGGTAGACCGACAGCGTGGCGATTCCGATCAAGGTCCAGCACAAGCAGCAATAGACAAACACGCCGACCACTGCCACCCAGCGTGGCGCGCCGCGCTGCGCCGCGGCTGGCGCCGCGATGAGTTCCGGAGCACGGCTCTCCGCCCTCTGCCGTCGCCTGGCAGCTCGCGTCACATCTGCCTCCTTAGTCTCCTTATAGGCGAATTCGGCGGCGCGTTATAGGCGCATTCTGGGGACAAGAATTTCTCCCCTGCGACACTACTTCGATACCCCAATTTCCATAATCTGGTTGCACTGCAACATTTCGCTGTGATGTAGTTGGGCCGTCACCTTGAGGGAGGTGGCGGGGTGTGGAAATGACGAACCAGCTGATTGATGTGGGCTCCGAATTGTGGAGCGCGCAGCAAAACCGTCAGAAGACGGTCGCGCGGGCCAAGAACGATCCGCGAACGGCGCATCGGATTACCGATCCGCGCCTGGTGATGATCGTGCGGCGCGCCAATGGGCGGACTAAGCGCGCCTTCGACATTCTGGCGGCGCTTGCCGGGCTCATCTTCTTTCTGCCGACGTTCCTCACCATCGCGCTCATCACCAAGCTTACCAGCAAGGGGCCGGTGTTTTACGCGCATCCCCGGCTTGGCCGGCACGGGCGCATCTTCAAATGCCTGAAGTTCCGCACCATGGCGCCGGACGCCGCCGAGCGGCTGGCGGCGCTGTTGGTTGCCGATCCGCAGGCGGCGAAGGAATGGCGCGAGTCGCAAAAGCTGCGGCGTGACCCGCGCGTGACTGCCTTTGGCCGCTTCTTGCGCAAATCCAGCCTCGATGAGCTGCCGCAATTCTGGAACGTGCTGGTCGGCGACATGAGCTTGGTGGGCCCGCGTCCGATCACGCGCGCCGAGCTTGAGCGCTACGGCGCTCAGCGGCGCTATTACCTCTTGGTGCGGCCCGGCATCACCGGCTTGTGGCAAGTGAGTGGGCGCTCCAACACCAATTATGACCGCCGCATCGCCTTCGACCGCAGGTACGTGGAAAACTGGAGCCTGACCGAGGACATCGCCATCGTGCTGAAGACGGTGCCCGCCGTGCTCAGCATGGAAACGTCCTGAATTCAGCGCCTAGACTTTAAGTGAGAGCCGTTCTCGTCCGAAAACCGCGTAACATTTTTCGGGATCGGCTCTAAAGCCAATTCCGGCTCTTCGCTTGCATAGAGGGCGTTCATGCGGATCGCCTTGGTTCATTATTGGCTCGTGGGTGAGCGCGGGGGCGAAAAGGTCCTCAAGGCGATCCATGACCTTTATCCCAGCGCGAAAATCTTCACCAACGTGCACGATGCCAAGCGCACGCCCTCGTTTGACGGCGCCAATATCGAAACCAGCTTCATCCAGAAGCTGCCGTTCGCGCGTTCGTTGTATCAGGCCTATCTGCCGCTAATGCCGGCGGCGCTTGAGGCGCTTGATTTGCAGGATTTCGACCTGGTGATTTCAAGCGAATCCGGCCCCGCCAAAGGCGTGCTGGCGCGCCCGGACGCAACCCACATTTCCTACGTGCATTCGCCGATGCGCTATATCTGGAACATGTATCCCGACTACATGAAGCGCGCGAACCCGATGGTGCGGGCGGTGTTCCCGTTCGTGGCGAACTATATGCGGATGTGGGACGTGACCTCTTCAGTGCGCGTCGATCACATCGTTTCCAATTCGCACAACGTCGCCGCGCGCGTGCGCCGCTATTGGGGCCGCGGCTCGGACGTTATCCATCCCCCGGTCGATATCGACAATTACGTCCTCTCGCGCACCGACGACGGCTTTTATCTCTATGTTGGCGAACTGGTCGATTATAAGCGCGCCGACATTCTGGTGGACGCCTTCGCCAAGATGAAACGCCGCCTCGTGGTAATCGGCGGCGGCGGCAAGGATAGCGAGGCGCTGGAAAAGCGCGGCAATGGGGCGGTGAGATTCCTGGGTCGCGTCGATCAAGCCACGTTGAGCAACCATTACGCACGCTGCCGCGCCGTGCTGTTCGCGGCGGAAGAAGATTTCGGCATCGTCCCGCTCGAAGCGATGGCCTCGGGCAAGCCGGTGATCGCCTACGATGCCGGGGGCGCGCGCGAATCGGTGATCGCCGGCAAGACCGGGCTGTTTTTTCCCGAGCAGACGCCCGAAGCGGTGGTGAAGGCGGTCGAGGATTTCGAGGCCATCCGGAGCCAATTCGATCCCGCCGTCATTCGCGCGCACGCCGAGACCTTTGCGACGCCGGTGTTCCAAGCCAAGTTCAAGGCCTATGTCGAACGCGCGCTTAATCCTACTGCGGCCCGGGTTCAGCCTGTCGCTTCGGCGCGATAAGCCTTTTCACCGATACGCGGCGCGCGCGGTTCGATCGGCTTGAACACGCCGGCGCCGGTGATCAGCACGCGATCTCCGCACCAGATTTTGCCGCGAACAACGAAAATATTGTCATCCCGCGAAAGCAACTCGCCCGCGCCTTCGACCCAATCGCCGAGCCTAGCGCCGGCCAAGAAATCGCAATTGAGCCGCACCGTGACCCAATATGAGGAGGTCTCCACCGAGACGACATTGCCCCAGGCCATGTCGGCAAACGACATCAGCATGCCGCCGTGGGCGTTGGTCATGCCGTTGGTGTGATGTTCTTCGACACGGAACCCCATCGTCACCCCCGCGTCGCTCATGCGCCTATAGAGCGGCCCGATCTGGCGCACGAAGCCACGCCGCCAATCGAGCGCGACATAACCTGGCGGTGTTTCAAACTCGCCGGGCGCTGCGATATCATCGGACATAAAGGGCGGTCTCAAATGGAAAGCGCCAACGTAATGCAGAGCTCAAGCAAATGAAATCGCCCTTCTCCGCTTGTGAGAGAAGGATAAGGGCGCAAATGTTAGAAGTGGAATGATTCCGCCGCAGTCGCCGCCGCCGGCTCAGGGAGCGCTGGCAGCCGCAGCTCCGCCAGCGATGGTCGCCGCGGCGGCTTCGATGGCACGGGGCGTTTCGCGAGCGCGGACATCGCGCAACGTGTCGATGCGCATGCGTTCGAGCTGGAACAACACCAGGGCGCGGTCGGTCAGGTTGCGGCCCATCTGCGCGCGCAATGTCGTCGGATTGACCTGGGCGCCTCGGCGCAGCACCTCGTAGTGTAAATGCGGGCCCGTCGAACGGCCAGTGGTGCCGACGTAGCCGATCACTTGGCCCTGGCTCACACGCGCGCCCGCGCGGACGCCGCGGGCGAACCGGGACAAATGCGCGTAGGCAGTTTCATAGCCATTGGCATGGCGGACGCGCACATAATTGCCGTAAGTGCTGAACAGGCCGGCGCGCACCACCACGCCCTCCCCCGCCGCCATGATCGGCGTGCCCGTGGGCGCGGCGAAGTCGGTCCCCCGATGCATGCGCGAATAGCCCAAGATCGGATGGGTGCGCATACCGAAACCGGACGAGAGCCGCGCGCCATTGATCGGCGTTCGCATCAGGAATTTGCGCGCGCTCTTGCCATCGGCATCATACCAATCGGGCCGCGGATCGCCGGGCGCCTGGAAAGCGTAAAAGTTGCGCGGCCCCTGCCGCGTCTCCAGCGAGACAAACAACAGGTCTCCGGTGCGCACCGTGTTGCCTTCGTCGTCGTAGAAACGCTCGAACACTAGTTCGAACAGATCGCCGGGCTGCACATCGCGTTGAAAATCGACATCGTAGCCGAAGGCGTCGGCGAGCGCCGCCACTTCGCGATCGGTAGCGCCCAGCGCCATGGCGCTGCCGTAAAGAGAGGTTTCGACCCGTGCCGCGATGCGCGCGATCTCATAGGTGAGCGGCATCAGCACCTGGCGCGCGGCGAACCCGCCGGCGGCAGTGCGGTTGGCGGTGATCGACGCGCCCGGCTCGGAGCGGAAGGCGAGGCCTGTCAGGCTCGCCTCGTTCGGGCCGCGGCGATCGAAGAACAGGCTCACTTCCTGGCCAGGGCGCAATTGCCGGGGATTATAGACGTCGTCGATCGAGGCCAAAGCAGCGGTGGCCTCGCGCTGCGAAGCGCCAGCCCGGGTCAGCAATCCGGCGAAGGTTTCACCGGCGCCGACACGGACGTCGCGGGCTTCGTGTGAGAGATACACTTCCGTGAAAGCCAGCTGCTCGGCGCGGCGGGCGGCAACATCATGCTCGGACGCACGTTCGGCGGCCTCCGCCACGGAGGTCGGATCGAACAGGCCCGCGTTCCAGGCCAAGCCCGCGCCTGCGCCGGCTGACGCCACCAGCACGCTGCTCGCCGCCAAGCCTTTCCAAGCACTTACGAGCCGTCGAGCGATTTCTGCTCTCAATCCCATGCTCCAGAACCCACGCCCCAGCCAGCGACAAGAACAAGCGAATTCAGCCTTCCGGTTATCAACCCGGAAACCAAACGCGCTCATCTCAATTGCTGGACGGGGGCGCCTAGGCCCAATCCCAGCAAGGCCAAAAATCCCAACAAGGCCAAGATCCCAACTCAAGGACCGGGCCATATAAGGCACTATGACACAGAGGTCTAACCAGGCCGTTTCAAGTCAAGACCCGGCGCTGAGCGCCGGCGAGGGCCCGCTGCCGTCCAAACGGCCGCTTGCGGGCCGCACCGCCACCCTGAGCATTATGGGCGCCGGGGTGGTCATTTTGGCCTCCGGCCTATGGTTTGTCCGCATCCCGCTGGCCGAGAGCCTGATCCGAAGCGAGCTCGTACATCGCGGAATCGACGCAGATTTCCGCCTCGTCACCCTCGATCCCGGCGGCGCCGAGATAGCGGCAATACGCCTCGGGCCAGAGGAAGCGCCCGACCTGGCAATCGAAGCATTAGCGTTGCGTTGGGGCTGGCGCGGCCTGACCCCGGAGCTGAGGGAACTCAGCCTGAGCGGACTTCGGTTGCGGCTCAAGATCGACCAGGCCGGTCGGATGTCAGCGGGTTCGCTCGGAAACCTGATGCCAAGCGGTGGGGGGGCTGGGCGACCCTCTGTGCCCCCCATCCGGCTCGACGTCGAAGACGGCGCGGCGCTGATCGAAGCGCCATTCGGCGCGCTGACCGTCTCGTTTCACGCCGCGGGCGTGCTGGGGCGGGATTTCACCGCCCTCGCCCAACTCGATCCGACAACGCTTCCGGGCGATGAATATAAGCTGACGGCCGGGCAAAGTGCGCTCGAACTGTCTTCCGCGCCTGGTGCGCTGGCGTTTCACCTGACCGCGGCGGCTGAGGCGGTGGCGTGGGCGGGGACGGATTTCGCTGGTCTGGCGGTGGATGCCAGCGGCAGCGCGCCGCTCGACCTGTCACGCGCCGATGCTGAAGCGACTTGGCGGATCGCCGCGCTCACCCGCACGCAGACGATCGCCGGCGCCGGGCTCGCGGGCAACGCACGCGTCGCCGCTGAGATGCAGGGAGGCGCGCTCAGGCCGGAAACGTGGCGCGGGCAAGCGCGCGCCCAAGCCGCGCGCATGACCATCAGCGGGGCTACAATGGCAAATGCGGTTTTCGCCGCCGACGCTGAAGCTGGTGCAGCGCAAGGACGCGGCGCGTGGCGGGCGAATGCGCAGCGCTTCGCCGGCATGGCGCTGGTTTCCGAAAACCCAAGCGCAACCGGCGCGTTCAGCTTCGATTTGAGCGGCGAGACCAGCGTCGGCGCCGAGGCGCAAATCCTGCTCGCCCAAAGCCGACTCAATGCAGAGGCCCAGAATAACCTGCGTAACGCCTTTCCCGATCTCGCAACCGCGCCGGTCGGCCCCACCTTTGCCCAAGCCGAACGCGCGCTCGACGCCGCCGCCGATCGCTTCGACCTCACCCTGCCTTTGACGTTCGCGCTTACCGACGCTGGCGCACGCGCGGTGATCGCCGCCCCAATCGAAGCGCGCGCGGCCAGCGGCACGCGGCTGCGCATCGCGCCTTTGCGCGACGATGCCCCGGCTCTGGTGCTGCAATGGCCGGCGCTTTCGTTTGGCGGCGCCGTCGAGATCAACCTTAGAGGCGGCGGCGCGCCGGACGCCTCGATACTGCTCGACCAAGTCACTTGGGAACAGAACGGACCGTTCGAAGCGGAAGGCACTATCAGCATTGCCGACTGGCGCGCGGGCGGCGCCAGCATCGCCGCGCAAGAGCTGATTGTGCGCGTTGCCGCGCCCTCAGGTCGCAGCGGCAGGCTCGATCTCGTTGGACCGGCGCGCATCACCGGCCCCCTGGGCGATGGGCAAGTGCGCGATCTCGTCACCGAACTCGACCTAGCGGTGCAGTGGGATCAAGGCTGGCGGATAAGTCCCAATCGAGGCTGCTTGCCAGTGCGGCTCGGCGGGCTCGATGTTGCGGGCTTGTCGTTCACCGCCGGCGCGTTCCGCTTATGCCCAGCGCAGGGCGGCGCACTCCTCGCCGCTGACGCAAGCGAGCATTTGTCGGGTGGTTTTTCGATTGAGGCCTTGCATCTCGATGGCCATTTGGCCGGGCCAGAGAGGCAGCCAGCGCGGCTGAGCGCGGCCAGCGTCAATGGCCGTTTCGCCGGCACGGCGGACGCGGTGCAATTGCTGGTGCAAGCGGCGGCCCCCGCCATCGCCATCGATATCGGGGTAGAAAGAACCGTCCTGGTACAGGGCGAGCGGTTAACCGCCGACGCTTCCATCGGCCATGGCGGCTGGAGCGTTGTCGGCGCTTTCGAGGCGGGCACGATTGAGGATCCAAGCTTGCCTGGCGCGGTGTCGGCAATCGGCGGACGCTGGAACGCCGCGCCCGAAGGAGACGACGTCGTCGTGCGCGTGGACGCAGGCCAAGCCTATGTGCGCGCTCGCGAGGCAGCGGCGGACGCGGCCGATCCGCGCCCGCTCTTCAACCCGGTGCTGCTGAGCGATGTCACCGCGGAATTGCGCGCTGGCGAAGTCCGCGTAAACGGGCGCATTATCCTGGACGGCGACGGCCACGCGTTAGCCAGCTTCACCGCCGAGCACGACATCGAAAACGGCGCCGGCGCGGCTCATGTCGTCGCCGACGCGCTGGTGTTCGACGAAAGCCTTCAGCCCTACGAGATCAGCGAATTGGCGCGCGGTCTGATCGAAAACGTCCGCGGACCCGCGTCCGCGACGGCCGAGGTGCGCTGGACCCACGACGCCGTGACCGCCACAGGCATCGTACGTCCGAACGGCCTGTCGCTGGCGATGGCGACAATCCCCTCGATCCGCGACGTGCGCGGTGAAGTGTTCTTCGACGATCTGTTTCAGCTGACGACGCCGCCGGGGCAAATCGTGAGCATCGGCGAACTCAATCCCGGCGTCGCGGTTCGCAATGGACGAGTCAGATTCCAACTCTTGTCGCAGCAACGCGTCGCAATCGAACAGGCCGAGTTTGATTTCGCCGAAGGCATATTGGCGGTAGCGCCGACAACGATCACGCTCGGCGCGGAGGAAACCCGGTTCAATCTCACGCTCGGCAATGTCGATGTCGAAGCTTTGGTGGCGCAGCTCAACATGCCCGATTTGCGCGCCACTGGGCGCGTCGAAGGCTCGTTCCCGATGCGGCTAACCACCCGTAATGCGTTCATCGAGAACGGCGAACTGCACGCGGCGCCCGGCGGCGGCACGATCGCCTATGTCGGGACCGCTGGCGACGGCGTCACCGGCACAGCGCGCGTCGCGTTCGATGCGCTGCGCAGCTTTCGCTATGACGATTTGCAATTGACGCTGAACGGCGATCTTTCCGGCGAAATCGTCACCGCGATCCATTTCAGCGGCGAGAACAGCGGCCAGCCGGTCGATCTGAGCGCGATTTCCAACACGCCGGTCCGAATTCGCGCCAGAGGCGTGCCGTTCGCGTTCGCTGTCAGCGTGACCGCGCCGTTCCGGCAATTGGCCCGGACCGCGGCAGGGGTGCTGGACCCCGGCGATTTGCTGGGAAATGCGCTCGATCAGGACCAAGCGGAGCAGAATCCAGCGCCCTCAGTTGACGTTCAGGTTGATCCGCTAAGATAAGGGTGGCGAGGAGCGTTTCCGATGCTGACTGGCGCGAACATGCGAATGGTAAAAATCTCAGGCCTGACCGGGCTTAGCGCTGTTGCCATGCTGGGCGCTAGCGGCTGCATCCCGGTGCAGATCCAAGCGCCCGACCGGCCGATCGAAATCAACCTCAACATCAACATCCGGCAAGAAGTGATCGTGCGGCTCGAGGACGAGGCCCGCGATCTGCTGCAACAAAACCCGGACCTGTTCTGAAGGCGATGAATATGACCCGCGTTCGCACCCTCTCCCTCAGCCTGATGGCGAAAGCCGCGCTAGCCGCCCTGGTGCTGGCGCTCGGCCTCGCCGTCGCACTGCCTGCCCGTGCGCAGGCCGGCGATCCGATCATCGTTCAGGCGCGCGCCGCCGGCTCGATCGGCGAGCAAGCCGATGGCTTTCTCGGCATCGTGAGCGGGCAAACCGCTTCGCCCGATGTGCGGGCGCACACCGATCAGATCAACATCCGCCGCCGCGCCGAATACCAAGCGCGCGCCGAACGAAACAACGCCACCATCAACGAGATGGCGGCCAGCACGGCATGTCTGGTCTTTGCCAACCGCATCCAAGTGGGCGAACATTATCGCGACCAGAACGGCGCCTGGCGCCAGCGCACGGCGAGTCAGCCGGTGCAAATGCCGAGCTGGTGTACGCCAAGCTGAGGGCCCACAAGGCTCTCGTTGGAGACAGATTGAATGAAGGTCTTCCTGCTTGCGCTCGCGCTCGGCGGCGTTCTGGCCGCGGTAATGTTTGGCGCGCTGACCGGTTGGGACGCTTCGGCGATGAGCATGCATGGCTGGATTGCGCTATCGCTCGGCACATTCTTGTCGCTGGCGGTGGGCGGCGGGTTGATGGCGCTGGTGTTCTATTCGGCGCGCAACGGTTTTGATGAACGGGCCGATTACCGCGCCGATGACGACCCGCTTTAGAGTTTATGTTCTTTGTGAGCATAATCTGATAGGCTAGAGCCGATGGCCAAAGCCTCCAAGGATTCCAAACGTTTTCGCTCGCTTTACGCGCACGGCTTCGTGCGCGTGGCCGCCTGCGCGCCCCTGGTGACGCCGGCTGACCCCGCCGCCAACGCGGAGGCGATCCTCGCGTTCGCGCGCGCCGCCGACACCGAGAAGGCCGCCATCCTGCTGACCCCGGAATTGGCGCTGTGCGGCTACGCCATCGACGATCTGCTGTTGCAGGGCGCGCTCAACGATGCGGTGGAGGCGGGGCTCGCGCGCCTGAAGGAGGCCAGCGAGAAGCTGTTCCCTACCTTGGTGATCGGCGCGCCGCTGCTTGTCGGCGGAGCGCTTTATAATTGCGCCGTGGTGATCCGCGGTGGGCGCGTGCTCGGCGTCGCGGTGAAGAGCTTTTTGCCGAACTACCGCGAATATTACGAGAAGCGGCATTTCGCGGCCGCCTGCGATGCGCCGGAACGGACAATTTGCTTGCTGGGCGACGAGGTTCCCTTCGGCGCTGATCTCGTATTCGCCGCTGATGATGCGCGCGACTTCGCTTTTCACGCGGAAATTTGCGAAGATTTTTGGGCGCCTACGCCGCCCTCCACCATGGCAGCGCTTGCGGGCGCGACCGTACTTCTGAACCTCTCTGCCTCGAACGTATTGATCGGCAAGGCGGAGGATCGCAAAGTTTTGTGCGATTCCCAATCGCGTCGCTGTGCGGCGGCCTATGTGTTCGCTGCCGCCGGCCGGGGCGAATCCACCACCGACCTTGCTTGGGACGGCCAGATTGTTGCCTACGAAATGGGCGACAAAATCGCCGAAGGCGAACGCTTCGCCCGCGAGCCGCGACTTGTCATCGCCGATATCGACGTTGAAAGATTGACCCAGGAGCGCCGACGGCTTTCCCATTTCCGCGACGCGGTCGGGCGCAACAAGGACGCGCTCTCGCGCTTCCGGCGCGTCCCCTTCACGCTCGACGCGCCTGGCGGCGTGCTTGAGTTGCAGCGCGCCATCGGCCGCTTTCCGTTCGTGCCGGACGATGGCGCCAAGCGCGATGGAGATTGCTACGAGGCTTACAACATCCAAGTCTCTGGCTTGGCGCAGCGGCTGGAGACGACCAAGACCAAGCGTGTGGTGATCGGAGTTTCAGGTGGATTGGATTCCACCCATGCGCTGATCGTTGCCGCACGCACGTTCGATCTGTTGGGCTTGCCGCGCGCGAGCATTATCGGCGTGACCATGCCGGGTTTCGCCACCAGCGCGGAAAGCAAAGCCAACGCCTGGGCGCTGATGCGGGCGCTGAACATTGACGCGCGCGAGGTTTCGATCGAACCGATGGCGCAGCTATTGCTTAAGGAACTGCAACATCCGGCGGCAAACGGCGAGCCAATATACGACATCACCTACGAAAACGTGCAAGCCGGCCTCCGCACCGATTATCTCTTCCGTCTCGCGGGCAAGGAAGGTGGGTTTGTGATCGGCACCGGCGATCTCTCCGAGGCGGCCCTGGGCTGGCAAACCTACGGTGTCGGCGATCACATGTCGCACTACAACGTCAATTCCGGCGCACCGAAGACGCTGATCCATCATCTGATCCAATGGGTGGCGGCATCGAAATCGTTCGGCGAAGCGGCCTCGGCGACCTTGCTGGGCGTACTCGGCTTCGAAATTTCACCGGAATTGGTTCCAGGAAAAAAGCCGCAGAGCACGCAAGCCATCGTCGGCCCTTATGAATTGCAGGATTTCAATCTGTATTGGCTGACACGCTATGGGCTGCGCCCGAGCAAGATTTTGTTCCTCGCTTGGAGCGCATGGCGCGAGAAATATTCTTACGCTGAGCTACGCGCCTGGCTGATCGTCTTTCTGAAACGCTTCTTCGCCAATCAATACAAACGCTCGGCAAATCCGAACGGGCCGAAGATCGTTTCCGGCGGCGCGCTTTCCCCGCGCGGCGATTGGCGCATGCCGAGCGACGCGAGTGCCGAGGCGTGGCTTTCCGAGCTTGGACGCAACGCGCCAGACGAACTCGACTAGCAGGTTGGACTTCACGCGCCGCTCATGCTTCAAGCACGATGCATGATCACCCGCCCCGCCCTCGATGATTTGATTCAGCTCGCGCTTAGCGCCGGTCGCGAGATCATGGCGGTGCGCGAAACGGGCTTCGATGCGATGATGAAAGGTGATGGCTCGCCCGTCACCATCGCCGACCAGCGCGCGGAAGCCTTGATCGAAGCGGGCTTGGCCAAGCTCATGCCGGGCGTGCCGATGATTGGCGAGGAAAGCGATTCCGAGGGCCGCAGCGGCGCGACGGGCGCGCGCTTTTTCTGCGTCGACCCACTGGATGGCACCCGCGACTTCGTCGCCGGCAAGGACGAATTCACCGTCAACATCGCGCTGATAGAAGATGGCGCGCCAGTGATGGGCGTTGTGCTCGCGCCCGCGAGCGGAGAAATTTTTGCCGGTGAGCCCGGGCGCGCGTTGAGGGGGGCGTTCAACGCCGATGGTTCGCCGCGCGCGGCGATGTCGGAGATTCGCGTAACGCAAACCAAGCCGACGGAAGGTTGGCGCGTGGTGGCGTCGCGGCATTCGGGGAAGAATTCAACAACCGTAGACTTTCTGGGCGCGATCGGCCCACACGTGCTCAAGAATGCATCCTCCTCGATCAAGCTCTGCCGTTTGGCGGAAGGCGCGGCGGACCTTTATCCGCGTTTTGGCGAAGTGAACGAATGGGACATCGCCGCGGGCGCCGCAGTGCTCTCCGCCGCCGGTGGTGGAATCATGCGGCTCGATGGCTCGGCGCTACGTTATGGCGGAACCAACGGCTCGTTTCTCGTGCGCGGTTTCATCGCCTTCGCTAACGCGGCGGCGGCGAGCGCGGCGCGGGATGCCACGGGAAAAACATGAGCCCGCGACGTTACGCGCTTAACCGCGTGATCAGTCGCTGCATGAACGCTGCGCCTTGGGCGATTTGATCGCGTTCGATCCATTCGTCAGGCTGATGCGCTTGTTCGATCGAACCGGGACCGCAAAGCACGGCGGGTATGCCTGCGCGCTGAAACAGGCCTGCTTCTGCGGCGTAGGCGGCGACGCGAGTTTCGTTGTCACCGGTGAGCGCGCGCGCAAGGGATTCGGCGGCACTGCCGGGCGTTGGCGCCAGGCCCGCGGTGTTGGAGCGGCGGGTGATGCGCACGAAGCCTTCAAGCGCGCGGCGTTTGATGTCGGCGTCTATTCGCTCCGCCGCTTCGCGAAAGCGCGCCTCAATCACGTCGGGATCGGCATCCGGCGGGGTGCGCAAATCCCATTGAAACCAGCAACGCCGCGCCAGTATGTTGACGGCCGTACCGCCCTCGACGCGGCCTATGGTCATCGTGGCGCCCGGTGGTGAGAACAGCGAAGCAGGGTCAGCGGCAGCGCGCGCTTCGCCGGCCATTTCGCCAATCAGCGCCATCAGCTTGACCGCCTCCATCACTGCCGAGACGCCATCGTCGACCAGGCTCGAATGCGCCTCCTTGCCTTCGACCTCGACCAGGAAGGAGCGGATGCTTTTGTGGCCCGACACCACCTTTATGCTAGTCGGTTCGCCAATAATCGCTGCGGTGGGCGCGGGGAGGAAGCGGCGCGCGTGTTCGATCAAGCCTGGCGCACCGAGACAGCCCACCTCCTCGTCATAGGAAAACGCGAGAATGATTGGCCTCGTGAGCGACGCCGCTTGCATCGCATCGACGTGCGCCAGCGTCAGCGCAAGAAAGCTCTTCATGTCGGCGACGCCGCGGCCATAGAGCTTGTCGCCACGCGCGGTCACCACCCAGGGATCGGAAGTCCAAGCTTGGCCATCGACGGGCACGACATCGGTATGCCCCGACAGCACCACGCCGCCTTCGACCCGAGGGCCGATCAGAGCGAGCAGGTTGGCCTTCTCGCCGTCCGCGTTCTCCACGCGCTCGGAGGCGATGCCGCGGGCGTCGAGGAAATCCTCGACCCAGGCGATCAAAGCCAGATTAGAATTGCGCGAGGTGGTGTCGAAAGCGACCAGGCGCGATAAAATATCGAGCGTCGATTGGAGCGTTTCGCTCAAGCGCCCCTCTCCCGTTGTGGGAGTGTTGCGATACGCGATTTTTGCGGTTGTTTGTTGGGATTTTGGCGTTTGCACCTGTGCCCGATCGGCGTTTCGCCGTTTCGCGGGGTCGATCTGAGCGGGTTGGGGACGCGGCGGGCGCATTTAGGGCGTGA